>SKMY01000278.1 GCA_007120815.1 Syntrophomonadaceae bacterium
CACTCGTTATGAAGGGGGTTTTCATGTTGGACAAGACTCAAACGCAAAAATGGCCCTATAATCTTCCCTTATGGCGCCGGAAGCCTTTCGGGCAGCGGTTTGTACTGCCGGCTTCTCTGCTGCAGCTGATCAGCCGGCTGAATGGGGCCAGTGTCCTGTGGTTTTCCGCGGCTGTTTTTATTGGACGAGCCTCCCTGCTGGGTGAGGTGGCACCCTTTGCGCTCATCTTTTGGTCCATGGTGATCCGCCTGCATTCAGACCGCAAACTGCCGGTTACCCTGGGGATTTTGTCAGGGTGGTTTATTGCCGATGTGGGGGTGTTTCCTCCCTGGTCCCTGCCTGCAGGGATGCTTTTGTGGAAAGGGCTGGATATCGTTTCCAGGCGGGTGTTTAAAAAAGACCTGGCACTGGTCATTCTTCTGCCGCTGACGTTTCTTCTTTTACGGGCTCCCTACTTTATCTGGTATGATTTTACGGTATACGCCTTTGCCATCGCCCTGATGGAAGCCACCCTGGCAGGCCTGCTGCCCATACTCCTCCAACCCTTTTTTATGAACCTGGGACATGAGAAAAAACTCTTGGAAAAAGCGTCTTCAGAAGTAGTGGTGGCGGCATTTTTGCTCCTGGCCCTGGTGTTTTTAGGGATGAATGAAATCTTGTTCACGGAAAAAATTGTTGCTTTAAATATTGCCTCCTTTTTCCTGGTCCTGGCCGGCAGTTTCCTCTGGGGGCCGCTTTGGGGGGTGATCGCCGGCCTGGGGATCGGCTTGTGTGTCAGCATAACCAACCCTGCGCTGTTAATATATGCTGGTGTGCTGGGCGCTGCCGGGCTTGTAGCCGGCCTGATGCGCCACCAGCGGCGCCTGTGGGTGGCGCTGGTTTACTTTGGCCTCCTTCGATTCCTATCTCTTTTTGCTGTGGAGGGGGGGTATGTCCTGACGGGGGTTTGGGAAGAAGCGGTGGTGGTTCTCCTTTTTCTCGCCATACCCCTTCCTTTATGGGACAGGCTTCGGGGGTTGATCCGCTACTGGCCTTTTAAAATCGAAGACGAAGAGAAAATTCGTTTTAACATGGCCAACCGGATCAAGGATTTTGCTTCGGTATTCCGGGAACTGGCCGTGACCTTTCAACCGGAAGAGGCCGAAGAGGCGCTGCAGAGCCGGCGGGATTTGTCTCCCCTGGTGGATTATTTCAGCCGTAAAGTGTGCCGCGCCTGCGAACATCACCAGCGCTGCTGGAAAAACGACCTGAACAACCATTACAGGCGGGTGATCGCCATGTTTTCCACCCTCCAGGAGACGGGGGCATTTTCTGAACGAATGATCCCTGTTAAGCTGCGCCGCTTCTGTCCCCGGCAGCAGGAGGTGGTAAAGGCCGTTGGCAGCATGCAGGAAATCTATAAGTTGAACTGCTACTGGCAGGACAAGATTCAGGACGGCCGGCTGCTGGTCTCCCAGCAGTTGGACGGTATTTCAACGGTGATGCACGACCTGGCGCAGGAGTTGAAACTTCAACCCGAGGAAGACCAGGGGCAGCGGGATGAGGTGGAGCAGATCCAGTATGCTATCGAAGTTGGAATTGCCCAGGTTGCCCGCCACGGCTACAGTATCTCGGGGGACAGTTACGCCGTTTTGCCATTAAAAGAGGGCAGACAGGCCGTGCTGCTGTCCGATGGGATGGGCAGCGGAAGGGAGGCCCGCCAGGCCAGCCGTTCCACGGTCAAGTTGATGGAGTACCTGTTGGGTGCAGGGTTTCGCCGGGAGATGGTGATCAACACCATCAATACCCTCCTTCGGCTGCGGTACCCGTCAGAGCGTTTTGCCACCCTGGATTTGGCCTTGTTGGACCTGCAGGCCGGCGAGGTGGATCTGTACAAGCTGGGGGCTGCCCCGAGCTTTTTGAAAAAAGAAAACGGCGTGAAGGTTATCGGCTCGGGCTCGCTGCCCATCGGGATTCTGGATGATATCACGGCGGAAAAAAAGCACTTTACCATCCCCGAAGGCGGCATCCTGGTGATGGTAACCGACGGTGTCATCGGGAAAAAAGCCGGTGACGGGGAAGAGGCTTTTGCAGAGGTGCTCCGCAGCATTCATCACGACCATCCCCAGATTATTGCCGACCGGCTGATTGAAGATGCCTGCCGCAGGCGTTCGGAACCGGTCCAGGACGACTTGACGGCCCTGGTGATCTGCCTTCGGAAGATAGGGCGGTAGCGGTAAAAGATAGAGCGTTAAAGGTGATAAGGCCTGGCCTGCCTACTAAAAAGCTTATAAATGAACAAGGAGCGCGTGATGGTTTTTAAGACCGAATTAAGGCCGGATCAAGGAATCAGGGCCTGTTTTTAGCGCCCTTTCCCCCATGCATCCTCAAGATGGACGGATCGTGTGGAATTTTTTTTATGGGAAGGATTTTTTTTTATTTTCGAGAAAGATTATACAATAAACCGAAAAAACCAAAAAAGTGGTGAGAACCTGCTGAACGCATTTCAGTCTTTTTTTTATCAAAAGGTCAACCGGTTTATTCGTGAAAATCTGCTGATTCATCCGGGCGATCGAATTGTCGCCGCCGTTTCCGGCGGTGCCGACTCGGTGGCCATGCTATGTGTGCTGGACAGCCTGGCACGGGACCCGTCATTTCCTTTTTTTGAACTGCACGTGGCGCACTTAAACCACGGTTTAAGGGGGGATGCGGCCAAAGATGACGCCCGGTTTGTCCGCCGCCTGGCGGAAAAAATGGGCCTTCCCTGCACAGTGGGCCGGGTGGATGCCGAAGCTTTTAGACGCCGCCACGGCCTGTCACTGGAAGATGCGGCCCGGCAGCTGCGCTACCGCTTCCTGGAGCAAACGGCGGGCAAGGTGGGTGCCGGCAAAGTGGCCGTGGGCCATACCCGGGACGACCAGGTGGAGACCGTTTTGCTTCATTTTTTGAGGGGAACGGGCCTGGACGGGCTTTCAGGCATGAAAGTGATACGCCCGTTGGATAAGGAAGCGCGTTTTCTGATTCGCCCTCTGCTGGAATGCAGCCGCCGGGAAATCGAAGATTTCTGCAGCCGGCTGGCCATCAAGCCCCGGGTGGATGAAACCAACCGGGACATGCGCTTTCGTCGGAACCGCATACGTCAGGAGCTGATTCCTCACCTGGAAAGAACATACAACCCCCGGTTCAGGGAGAGCATGGGACGGCTGTCGTACATTTTAGGCCGGGAAAACGATTTTCTGGAGGAACTGGCGGGCAAACACCTCACCCAGCATATGGAAGAGGGCTCCGATTACCGGTCCGTCTACCTGGATGGGGCCGGTTTTTGCCGGGAGCATGAAGCCCTTCAGGCCAGGATGATCAGGACGGCAGTCTCCCGCCTGCTGGGGACGTTCCCCCGGGATCTGCGTTTTGAACACATCCGGGCCATCATGGGGCTTTTCTGCGGCCAGGCCTCCCGGGGAGAACTGCACCTGCCCGGAGGGCTAAGGGCCGTGCGGCGCTATGAACGGCTCGCCCTGACCTTGGAGAGGGCGGCCCCCCGGGATGCTTTCACGCCGGCGGTTCTGCCCGTGCCCGGAGAATCCCTTCTGCTGGAGGGACGCTGCCGGATCAGGGCCAGGCGGGTTGAACCCGGGCGCCTGACATGGCCGCCCCAGCGGGAAAAAGAAGCCTTTCTGGACGTCCACCGGGTGGTGGAACGGATGGGAGAAATGGGCGACGGGGTTGAGGCGGAGAGCGATGCCCTTGAACTGCTGGTCAGGCCAAGGCAGGCGGGAGACCGCTTTTACCCCCTGGGGGCTCCGGGAAGCAAAAAACTGAAAGATTATTTCATTGACATCAAAATACCCCGGGAGGAAAGGGACGCCGTTCCCCTGGTGGTGGCAGGCGAAACCATCGTCTGGGTGGCCGGACACCAGGTATCTGAGCTGTGTCGGATAACCGACGACACGAAAGAAGCCCTGGTCTTGCAGCTGGATGAACCCCAGGACCAGGTTTAGAAAAACGAGCAACCATCTTATGGTTAGGAGGGAACATCATGGCAGAAGAGCACTTCAAGGTTCTCATCTCTTCGAAGGAAATTGAAGAAAAAGTCAAAGAACTGGCCAGGCAGGTTTCTGAAGATTATCGCGGGAAAAAGCCCTTGCTGATCTGTGTATTAAAAGGGGCGGTTATTTTCCTGGCAGACTTTATGCGCCACCTGGAAATTCCCGTGGAGATCGATTTTATGGCCGTGTCCAGCTACGGGGATTCCACCAAGACCTCCGGTGTTGTTCGCATCCTTAAAGACCTGGACATGGGCATCGAAAACAAAGACATTATTATCGTGGAAGACATCATTGATACGGGACTGACCTTGAGCTACTTGCGGGAAAATCTGATGTCCAGGAACCCCCAGAGCGTCAAGCTGGTTACCCTTTTAGATAAACCCGAACGCCGGGAAGTGGATATCGAACCGGATTACTGCGGTTTTTGCATTCCCGACAAGTTTGTTGTGGGATACGGGCTGGATTTCAATGATGCGTACCGTAATCTGCCCGATGTATGTGTTTTGCTTGAGTTTGACCAGTAAGTGTGATACAATTTAGCGGCGGGTAATTTTTATCGGAGTTGGAGGGAGGTTTTCCTAGTTTGAACAGCCGTTTTTTACGCCAGGCAACATTTTATCTGCTTATTTTTTTTATTGCGGTTGCGTTAATCCAGACATTTAGCCGCCAGCAAGAAGTGGTGCATGAAATAAAATATTATCCCACTTTTATAAACTACGTGGAAAGCGGTCAGGTGTCCGAGGTTGAGTTGGTCGGAAACAACATTGAGGCAACCCTGCAAGATGGGACCAAGGTGAAAGCATATAACCCGGAAGGGGAAGGGCTTATCGCCCGGCTCATCGAACACAATATTCCTGTGGATCCCTACCCCGAGCCGGAACCGCCGTGGTGGTCTACCCTGCTCACCTACATGATCCCCTTTCTGCTGATCATCGGTCTGTTTTTCTTTTTTATGCAGCAGACCCAGGGCGGCGGAAACCGGGTGATGAACTTCGGAAAGAGCCGGGCCAAGCTGCACGACGGGGAGCGGAAAAAAGTCACCTTCGACCAGGTGGCGGGAGCCGACGAGGAAAAGGCGGA
>SKMY01000295.1 GCA_007120815.1 Syntrophomonadaceae bacterium
CTTGAGGCTGTATGGGAGTAAAGCCATCCTGAACACTTTCATTCTCAGGAAACGTGATGCCCTCCCGGGGGATATCCGGCATCTCCCCCTGTTCTCCGGAAATTCGGGAGTCCTGTGTATTATCAACGTTGACTATAATAGGAACGGCTTCCTGCTCTATATTTGTAAAGAGGTTATAAACACTGAAAGTGCTTTCGGGAGCAGCAGGAACCAGCAGCCGCAGCAAAACTAAAAACCAGATATAATAATGCCATTTGGGCCCTAATCGATCTTTAATAATAAATTTAAAGAGTAATAGAAAGACCACCAGAATACTGGCCATAACCGATGATCGTAATACCCACTCAAAAACTAATTGTACGCCCACCTGCTTGCCCCCTTTACTTTCCTTGTCTTTCCAGGATGTCCTTTAGCTCCTGGATCTCTTCCTTTGACAATTCTTTCTCTTCTAAAAAGTTTGCAATCATAAGATGTAAAGAACCGCCGTACACCAGGTCAAGAAACGATTTGCTTTCTGCTTTTATGCACTCTTTTTCATTTATCAAAGGGTAATAATGATATTTTCTGCTGTCTTTTTCATCCCTTGTAAAGCCCACGGCACCTTTTTTCATCAGCCTGCTGATAAGGGTTTTTATGGTTTTGGGCTTCCATTTCGTTGAATCTTCCAAAGCTTCAATAATGTCATTAGCAGTGCGGGGGGATTTGGCCCAAAGGACTTTCATGACCCGCCATTCCGACTCAGGTATTCTAGGTAAGTTTTCCAAAGAAACACCTCCATAGACTACAATAGTAATCCTGCCTAAAGATTACCACTGTAGTCACTCTTTGTCAAGTACTATATTAGCTATATAAGAGGCCACCGATTCATATCTACGGTCGCCAGTTAGCGGAAAGTAGTGGAAACTTATGAATAGAGGAATCCATTGAAGAAAACAGACAAAGGGTTGCGGAGACATATCTAATTGACATCCCTTGGATAATAATATTATGTAACGGTGGTAAAAACCACCGTTTTTTATTCACTCATTACTGTAACCTGGCCACCAGCTTTCTTAAAAGAATCGATTATACCTGATAAACCCGACGAAAAATTAGCAGCATCCCCAAGTAAAGGTAACCGGACGATTAAGCATATTCCTCCTGGAGACGAGACCTCCACTATGTTTAGTAAATTTATCACTGTTCCAGGGGGAAAGTAAATACGTAATATGGTACCAGGTTGTTCTGGGCAAGGATCATTGGGTTTATGTCCCTGAGCTTTTGTGTAATTATCCACAAGACATCCTCCTTTATTTATATTACTATCAACACCTAACCATCTTTGGTTGACAATGTTATATTATGCAGTAATACTTTTTTAGTGCACAATAATAAATATTAATTTGCAGACTCAATTATTTAATGTCTTATGTTTAAACATGGAGCTTGAATTTGAAAAAGGGCTCCTTAGAGGAAGCCCTTAATTTCGCAATATCTATATTCAAAGGATTTTTCTTTTCTATCAAGCCGTTCTCTATTCAGGTTTTTTCTCCTCTTGTGCTTTTTCTTCTCCCAAATAACCTTCCGTAATATCACCTTCTGATGAAATGAATGTTCCCCAACCACAAGCTTCACCATTAACCCACTGTCCTTCAATTTTTTCCCCGTCGCTGCCGAATAAAACACCATGACCGTGCATGACACTGTCTTTTAATTCTCCTATATATTCTCTTCCATCAAAAAAGCTGATTATACCCTTTCCATTTAGTTTAGTCCCGATAAACTCACCAACAAGCTTGTCACCGTTTGACATCTTAAAAGAACCAAATCCTTTGGGTTTTCCCTCTACCCATTCCACGGTAAGAACTGAACCGTTATCCCAGGAAAATACTCCTACACCATGCATCACTCCGTTCTTCCACTGTCCAACATACCGTGCACCGTCTTTAAAATACATGGTACCCCTTCCATTCGGTTTACCGTTCTTTGTTTCTCCCACATAATAGTCGTCTTTCGGCATTCTTTTCACCTGCCCCTAATTTATAGTTCTTTCGTTCGCTATTAAATTGTTTAATGATTCTTCTGCTGACTGCCATGTTATCAAATCTTAGTCAGTTTATTTGCAAAATACTTTTCTACCTCAACAATTAAGAATATCAATAAGCCTCCAAGTAAAACCAGCAACCATTGAATATTAGTGATTGGGGATGTTCCAAAGAGAGTATTCATGAATGGGACGTACGTAAATAACAACTGGAGCAGTATCAGTACTCCAACAGCTAAAAATACATATTTATTATCAAAGAAACCACTGCCCAGGCTGGGGCTAAGTATTTTTCGGCAGTTAAATAAGTAGAATAACTGCCCGGAAACCAGCATATTCACAGCAAGGGTCCTGGAAACGTCAATATTTTGTCCCCCCATGTAGTGCACCCAAAATACAGCGAGGCTTATGCCGCCGATTAATAAGGAGACAAAAGCGACTCGCCAGATAAAGTAGCCCCCAAGTATAGGCTCATCAGGCTTGCGTGGAGGTTGGGACATTATTCTTTTTTCCATGGGTTCAACGCCCAGCGTTAAAGCCAAAGTAACTGCTGTTACCATGTTTACCCAGAGGATTTGTACCGGCGTGATAGGCAGAATTAACCCCAGCAGTACTGCTGCCATAAGTACCAGAGACTGTGCTCCATTAGTAGGAAGAAGGAAAAGGATGGTTTTCTTAATATTGTGGTAAACTGTTCTACCTTCTTCCACAGCATTTACAATAGAAATAAAGTTATCGTCTGCCAGGATCATTTCTGACGCATCCTTTGTTACTTCTGTCCCTTTAACCCCCATGGCAATACCAATGTTTGAACGTTTTAAAGCAGGGACATCATTGACACCATCGCCTGTCATGGCACAAAGCAAGTTGTCAGCCTGCAGAACCTTTACCAACCGCAGCTTATGCTCCGGGTCCGTTCTGGCAAAAACATCGTTGTTCCTGGCAGCTTCAGCAAGTTCACTGTCATCCATGCTTTCAATCTCTAAACCGGTTACGGCCTTTCTGCCTCTGCCTATTCCCAGCTTTTCCGCGATTGCCTGTGCGGTGATAGCGTGGTCCCCTGTAATCATTATGACACGTATCCCGGCCTCTTTACATTCCTCAATAGCTGCAACAACTTCATCCCGGGGCGGATCAATAATTCCTATTACCCCGAGGAACACCAGGCTATTTTTTACATTATCCTCCTCCAGACCGGACATGGAGTTATCAACTTCTCTGTATGCTGCGGCAATGACTCTTTCGCCCTTCTCTGCTATTGTTGTTATCTGCTCTTTCCAAAAATCATGATCAATCTCATTGTTCCCATCACTGGTTAGCTGAAAACTGCACATTTCCAGTAATTTTTCAGGAGCTCCTTTTACAAATATAAAGCGATTGCTGTCCATTTTATTTAAAGTAGCACTAAACTTCCGTTCCGATTCAAAGGGTATGGAATCAAGGCGCCTGGGGTTAAAATCTTTCAACCCTGCTTTATATGCCAGCGTTACTAGTGAGCCTTCCGTTGGTGTTCCCTCAAGTTTCCATTCTCCATCATCTTCCTTGTAAACTTTTGATTCATTACAGGCTTTAACCGTTTGTATCAATCGCTGCAGCACAGTTTCTCTGCTCACGTCCACCGGCTCTTCCTCTTTATATAGTTTTCCTTCCGGTTTATAACCCGAACCGCTCACTTCATAAATATTATCTGCAGTTATAATCGTTTTTACCGTCATCTCATTGCGCGTAAGAGTTCCGGTTTTATCTGAACAAATCACCTTTACTGAACCAAGGGTCTCTACAGAAGGTAATCTTCGAATAATAGCATTTCGGCGGGCCATGCGCTGCACACCAATGGCTAAAGCAATAGTGATAATGGCCGGTAGACCTTCAGGTATAGCTGCCACCACAAGGCTTATAACCATCGTAAACAATTCCATGACAGTATAATCTCTGACGAAGTAGCCGAAGGCAAAAAACACTGCGGCAGCCGCTAAAATTATTACCGATAACAATCTCCCGAAATGATCAATTTTCTTAAGGAGCGGCGTAGTCAACTCATCTTCATCAGAGATCATTCGTGTAATCTTACCTATTTCCGTGTCTGCTCCGGTAGCCACTACCACAACTGATGCCTCTCCGTAGGTAACCATGGTGCCGGAATAAACCATGTTCCTCCGATCTCCAATCACAGCATCCTCGTCAATCTTGTCCGGAGTTTTATTTACATCTGTAGATTCACCGGTAAGGGGGGCTTCTTCCACCCTGAGATTTTTTGATTTAAGAATGCGGGCATCTGCGGGAACTTTATCCCCCGACTTCAGAATGATAATATCACCAGGGACAATATCTTCCGCATTAATGGTTTGACGGTCAGATTCCCTGATCACAGCAGCCTGAAGGGTGAGCATTTTTTTAATACTTTCAATTGCTTCTTTCGCTTTGCCCTCTTGTATAAATCCAATTAACGCAATTATAAATACAACGGCAATAATTACCAGTGCGTCCAGCCAGAGGGCCATAAGGGCGGAAGCTGCTGCCGCTGCAATCAACAGCAGCATCAACACATTGTTAAATTGAGAAAGGAACCTCATCAGTGCACTTGTTTTTTTAGCATCAGGAATTTTGTTCTTCCCATATTTTTCCTGGCGCTTTACTGCTTCATCCTCTGCTAATCCTTCAGCCATAGAGGTATCCAGCTCTTTTACCACTGCTTCTGCATCCATGCAGTGCCACTTGACTGTTTTCTCTTTTGTTTTTTCAGTTTTTGACATGATATAGAATTACTCCTTACCTTCAGTATTGCATTTCTGACATCAATACTTCGTTGTTTACTCCTCTAAGCCTTTTATTGTCATAGAAGCTTTTCAAAGTACTTCTTAATTCCTTCTTTTTTTAAACTAATAATCCTACCTATATATGTCATGTTTTAACAACATCGAGGTTAAATTCCCTTAAAAAACAGAGGAAGCTACTGCTGCTCAAACTCTTTTACCGTCAGGTAAACTGAATATCTAGGCCAACATTAAAAATCATATGATATAATTAAATATATATCGTTCTCGTAACAGA
>SKMY01000033.1 GCA_007120815.1 Syntrophomonadaceae bacterium
GAGAAGACAAAGAGGCATAAAGAGGCATAAGGATAAGGACGGTTCAAGGAAGGAAGCACGGGGGAAGCACGGGGACGGTTCTCTTGCTTCCGAAGCACGGGGGAAGCACGGGGACGGTTCTCTTGCTTCCTTCAGATGTCAAAGTCAGGAATCATGACAATTAATCAGGTATTGCTAAATAAAAAATTCAAGGAAGCAAGAGAACCGTCCCCGTACTTCCTTGCTGTGTTCCCGAAGGAAGCAAGAGAACCGTCCCCGTGCTTCCCCCAGCCTGCCGTCCCCGTGCTTCCTCTCCCGTGCTTCCGCATGTAAAAATGGCTAATAAATTTTAATTTGGCCATTTTTTTTGTTTTGTATATGCTAAATGGGGAAAAATAAGCCTAAACATGCATTCGTTTTAAGGGGGCTACAGGATGTTTTTTACCACAAAAACTGAGAAAAGGCAGGGCAACATTGATATCCGGGAAGCATATAACCTGTGGGATCTTTTGAATTCAAAATACTTGTCAAAGGAAAAATTATATGTATGGTATAATATGGTTCATGATTTAGACTTTAAGATGCTGATAAACAGGTTCCAAAAAACTCTCGATGAGAATATTTCTATACTGGAAAAACAAATGGAAGATTACGCCATAAAATCTCCCGACAGAAATCGAAAAGCTGTTACGTTTCCATCGGGGTCTCAGATTATGACCGACGAGGTTATTTCCCTGGACATTCTTTTGTACTTGCAGGAGCACATTGAAAACCTGTCTAAAGTGATGCGGTCAATGGCAACCAATGATTCAGTTCGAGCCGTTTTAAAAAAAATGACCGTGAAAACAATCAATGAAACCGAAACAATCATTAAATACCTGTCCTTGAAAGGCTGGATTTCCGTCCCTCCCATGTATAAACATATCCCGGAAAACGTAAAAGAAAAAATATGTGTGGCCGAGGCGGCGAATTTGTGGGACCATGTCACCCTGCGTTATGACAACATCAAAACAACGGAGCTATTTCTCAGCGCCGTTCATGATGTTGATTTCAAAGGTGTTTTGACGATGGGTTTGAATAATCTCACCAAGCAGGTCAAAACACTGGAAAAAGAGTTGGAGCACTTTGGGATTCCCCTACCCAAAAGGCCTTCAAAAGTGACTCTCACTCTTGGGAACACGGAAGCGCTAGGGGATGACTACATGTTCAGGATCCTGGCAAATGCCCTCCAGGGAGCGGCGATCCTCCACGCCCAATCGTATAAAGAATGTGTAGTAAACGACAGGATCAGGGGAATCTTTAAACAATTACTGATTGATGAAATCAATTTTATTGACCAGTTTCTCAAATACGGCAAAGTGAAGGGCTGGCTAAACCCCGTTCCAACCTACGGGCCTTAGCGGCAGAATTGTTTTTCCCAGTGCTTAACGTTACCCGGTGAGCACGAAAACCACCAGCAGCCCCAGTATTAACCCGCCGATGGCGATATGGCTGTTCAGACTGTGGGAGCGGGGGATAAGCTCGTCGTTTACAATATAGACCATGGCGCCGGCTGCAAAGGCCAGCCCGCCAGCGATAAACATCGGAGAAATATTGAAAAATATCATGCCCAGCGCCGCACCTACCGGTGCCATTAGTCCGGCAATCAAGGTCAGAAAAATCACATTGGCCACGGAGAGTCCGCCGGCCCTCAAGGGCCCTGCAACGGCAATCCCTTCAGGGATGTTGTGCAGGCCGATGGCAATGGCGATATACAACCCCAGCTCCGGGCTGGCTTCAAGGCCCGCCCCGATAGCCAGGCCTTCCGGCAGGTTATGCAGTGCGATGCCCAAAAAAATTAAATACCCTACCCGCAATATTCTTTTATCATCGTCTGAGTTGGAATTTGTGTCTCCTGTAACAGCATTCTGGTTAGCCGAGATGTGTGCATGGGGAATCAGCCTGTCCAACGCATACATGATAGCAACTCCAATTAAAAAACCGATGAGAGCCGATGCCATGGAACCTTGCTCCAGGGCTTCCGGCATGAGATCAAACAGCGCAATGGCCAGCATGACTCCGCCGGCAAACCCCAGCATGCCGGACAACAGATTTTTGCCGGGCATCCCCAAAAGCATTACGATCACGGCACCCAAAACAGTAGAAATGCCTGCCAGAAAACTGTATATCAAGCTCTCCATAACGATTAGCACCTCACTTGCTGAAAAAAAGCATGAATTTATGGGATTTATAAGCTGATGTTGTGCCTCGGGCTGCATGGAGTGTTTGCCCGCACCAACAAAAAGCTATTAACTAAATTCGTTAAGATTCTATTATTCCCTGCAATGATTAATTTTAAATATAACTGAAAATAAGCCACATACAAAGCGGTGCGGACACAAAGAATCTCTGTAAAGAATTTTTAACAGGCCATTTCCCCAAATTGAAGGAATTTTGAGACAGCTTGTTGAATGTATATAGGCATCAAAGAAAGGGGAAATGAGTGATGGAAGAACAAGTCGTCGGCAAAGTGACTCATTTTTTTGGCAAGGCATCGGTGGCGGCCATCGGCTTAACGGCGCCCCTGTCTGTTGGTGATACGATCCTTATCAGGGGAGCGACAACGGAATTCGAGCAAGTAATCAATTCAATGCAGATCGAAAAACAGGATATTGAAAAAGCGGAAGCCGGTCAGGAAATTGGTGTTAAGGTCATGGATAAGGCCCGGGTAGGTGATCTTGTCTATAAGAAATAATCTCGCGAAAGGGGGATGCTCCGGGGGTTCATAGCGTCCCGGTTGGAAACATGGCAAAAATACTGGTACTCTATTACAGTCGCACAGGCAATACCAGGCAAATGGCAGAAGCTGTAGCAGAAGGAGCAAGAGAAGCCAAGGGGGATGTCACGCTTTGTGAAGTGGAAGACTGCCGGTTGGAAATGCTGGTAGAGCACGATGGCATTATTGTAGGCTCACCCACCTATTACGGGATACTGGCCGGTCCGGTTAAGGAATTTTTTGATGAAAGCATCAAATACCACGGCCAGCTTGAAGGCAAGATAGGAGGCGCTTTCTCCTCATCTGGTATTCCCGGTGGAGGCTGTGAAACCACGGTGTTTAGTATCCTGCAAATGCTTCTGGTCCACGGCATGATTATCAAGGGGTTTAGCCGGGCCGGGCATTACGGCCCCGTGGCCTTTGGGGCACCTGACGAGCGTGCACGCAGCGAGTGCAGGCAGCTGGGCAGGGCAGTCACCGAACTGGCTAAAAAAATGAAGTAAAAACGGGCACCCTTGTTGGGCCTTCGCAAGCTGGGGGCCTTTATTTCTGCCCCGTAATCTGGTAATATCGGTAGAAGGTCACGTTTGATGAGGGTGATTCGCCATGCCTGATTGGATACATGCCATAGCAATGATCGTGATATGGATTGTGATAACCGCCTTTTCCCTGTTTATCATCGGCGGTTTTCTGGGGTTAATCCTGGGGGTGTCCGTTGGCTACCTCATAGCGGGACAAATTGTTCAACGCCTTCCCGGTTTTTGGGGAGAGCGCGGTGAGCCGGATCGTGAAGATAAAAACAAGAATCCGTAAAAAGCCGGACAGTGAATGCCTTTGGTTAGCGATGAATACCGATTATATATAAATTGGGATTTGGAAAAAGAAAAAGCCCTTCCGGGCCCGCTCTCTTAATTGCATTTCTTATCTATCCCAATCAATCTTATTTAACAATCATGACATTTTTGTTTGCCAGGTTTACCACTCGATGACTCACACTTCCTAAGAACACTTCCTTGATTCCCCTTAAACCTCTGCTGCCCAGGATAATCAGATCCACGTCTTTTTCCTTGGCCACCTCGACAATCACATCGGCCGGTCTCTGCGTTCCTTTACGAAGTACAGGGGTTACAGAAATATTGCTTTTTTTGAAAACCGCCACAGCGCTATCCAGGGCATCCTTTGTTTTCGCACCGCTATCTCTGTCTACGGCTGTCCAATCTTCAACGGTTAATACAATGATCTCTGCCTGGATGGGAGCTGCTATGTCAATGGCGTGTTTGATCACTTTTTGTGCATGTTCGGATCCATCAGTGGCAACAAGAATCTTGAACATTTCTTTTTTCTCCTTTTAATAATTTTAGATAAACCGTTAGCACGCCTGGCAATAGCCGTGAATGCTTCAGTAAGTCAATTTCGCCATATATGAACTGGAATCCTGCCATTTTCGCAAAATGAACAGGTTTTGCACGATAAAATTAGGGTTGAAGACAAACCTGCCTGTAAACCACCCTTTGTCGCCTGGGTTTTTAAGCAGCAAAGCCAGGAGTTAAAAAAGGCCTTCCCGCAAAGAAAAGCACCATTCAATGGTCGAGAATGAGCCGCCAGTCGCATTGATACAGCAAAGTTGTATTTGGTATAATGATCTTGTTCCATAAAGAATAAGAATAACATGTGAAGCTGAGGCCGATTCTCCTAAATAGAGCAACCTGATTCGAGCTAAACAGACTAAACAAAAGGAATGAGTTCAGGGAGGTATGAAAAATGGGAAAAACAAACCGGAACCGGGGGAGTTGGAAACGTGCTGCAGCAGTCCTGTTGGCCCTGCTGCTGCTGTCAACGGCTGGGGTGGCCTTTGCCGGCAATACCGACCGGGTGGTGACACTGGGGGCCGATTTAAACCCTGGACAAAAGCAGGAGATGCTGGACTTCTTTGGAGTAGAGGAGGATGGGGTGGTTATCCTGGAGATAACCAACGAAGAGGAATACCTCTACCTTCAGGCTATAGCCGGGCGCGATGTAATTGGGACCCGGGCCATTTCTTCAGTATTCCTGGAATTACGCCCTCCGGGTGAGGGTTTGGAGGTCGAAACCCACAACATCACCTGGGTCACAAAGGAGATGTATGCCGCCGCCCTGGTCACGGCCGGTGTGAACGATGTGCGTATTGTTGCTGCAGCTCCATTTCCCGTATCAGGGACTGCCGCTTTGACCGGCGTTGTGAAAGCATTTGAGGAGGCAACAGGAGAAGAACTGGGGGAAGAAAACAAGAAAGTGGCCCACGAAGAACTGCTTGTTCTCCGCAGCCTGGCAGAAGAAATCATGGATTCCGAGCTGAC
>SKMY01000050.1 GCA_007120815.1 Syntrophomonadaceae bacterium
ATGGCACGCCCGGAAGGATTCGAACCTTCGGCCTACGGATTAGAAGTCCGTTGCTCTATCCACTGAGCTACGGGCGCATGTGTTATATATTTTACGATATTTTCTGGCTTTATGCAAGCTGGATTTAAAACCTGATTTATGTCGAAATCTTTCTTCCTGCTTCTTAAATCTGTGATCCTACTTTAATCTGTGGTCCTACTTCCTTTGTGCATAGATAATCAGGAGCTCATCAATGTCTCCTTCGTGATAAGGCACAGAGATGATTTCAGCATCAAAGCCGGTTTGCTGAAGCATGCTTAGCCAATCTGCTTTGCTGAACAGCCCAAGCAGATGACGATCATATTCCACTTGAACCTGGCCCTTTTCATCTTTAAGCATTAAGGCAAAATCCTTGATAATGATACTCCCGTCCGGATCGGGGGTGTGGGTCCACTCCAAGTAGCGCATTCCCCTGCCGTTGTTATCTGCGCCGCCGTGTGCCGTTCCGGGTTTAAAAGTATCCTTAAAATAATCTGGAACCAGAAGGACACAACCTCCGGGTATGCAGTGATTAAAAGCTGTTTTAAATGTTTGCAGAAGATCCCCGGCAGTCGTTATATAACTAATCGCATCATGAATAAAAACGGCATCAAAGCTGCGGTTCAGGTTCAATGTTCGCATATCGCCCTGCAGATGCTCACATTCCGGGTTAAGTTTTTTGCTCAATGACAGCATTTCCGGGGTAAGATCCGTTAAAGTCATGTTAAATCGATTTTTCATGTAAAAAGCATTGTGGCCTGCACCACAGCCCAGTTCCAGCACTGTCTTAATGCCGGGGTTGTGACGAAGAAATAGTTCTGTATAAATAACTGACTCTTTTTCATAATCACAAACAGGCGTCAATAGGGGGTACCAAGAACTCAAATAAGTTGAATAAAGCCTGCAATTTTCTGTCATAATCTGCCTCCCCATACGTTTTAAAAGTACACTTATATACGCTTATTTTACAGCAGGAGGAATTTTTCACTTTTCACTTTCACACCCTGATAACAACCCGGTCGATTTATTAACTGTCCCATACTTCGTGCTTAAGCAATTAATCCTTTAGCAAACACATGGGGGCCACACATGGGGGGCCAAATGGGGGGGCCAGGTCTTGAGAAAAAAATGAATAACAAAAAGTGATAATTCAAGACCTGACCCCTTCATTTAACAAAAAGTGATAATTCAAGACCTGACCCCTTCATTTGATCAGGAGATGAGTTGCATTTTGCGGGCTATAGCTACGGCCTGCAGCTTGCCTTTAACTCCCAGCTTCCCGTAAATATTGCTGGCGTGCCACTTGACCGTACCGGGGGAAAGGTATATTTTCCCGGCGATTTGCTTGTTGGAAAACCCCTGGCTGAACAGCTCAAGGATTTCCAGCTCCCGGGGGCTCAAGTCTTCAATTAATTCCTGGTAATGCGGTTCATCAGCCCCAACGGCCTCAAGTTTTCTTTCCCGGGCCGCTTTCCCTGCCTTTTGGTCTGCGGCCTTTTGGTCGGTATTTTCCTGGGCGCTTTTCAGTGATGCCTGTTCTTCATCAGCTGGCATTTGGCTGTATATCCTGCGGGCAAACTCAGCCAGTTCCGGGGCAGCTGTCAAAGCGCTGGGGCTTTCTCCCCTCAGCAAACGGGCATAAACGGGGGCCAGCCCCATTTTTTCGTCAAGATACACCTGGAAGTAACCGGCCCGGCAGCCGGCCTGCAGGGCTTTTTCCAGCTCAGTTTCGGCCCTTTCTTCCTGGCTGGAGCGTTGGAAGAGGCGGGCTTTGGCCAGCAGCGTCTCGATGAGCAGCTTCTGGTTTTTGCCCCGGGCGGCCATCTGCTCAATGGAATTCAGCAGTTCGCCTGCCCGGGTATAACGCTCCCTGTCCGGGGCCGGGGCACTGCCCGAGGCAGCCATGACCCCGGCCAGGGCAAGATAACACCTTTCCTGGCCGCCCTGGATCGTTGCCCCGGCCGTAATTCCTGCCCGGGCCAGAAGATCACCGGCTTCTTCCGGGCTGCCCATCTTGAGATAGAGCAGCGCCTTCCAGGCCGTCAGAGGAAGGATAATAAAGGTGGGCAGCACAACGTCCCGGTGCAGTTTTTCCAGCTGGTTCACTGCCACCAAGGCCTGGTTAACCTGTTCATTCGAATAGAAGTAGGCAATATGATAGAGGTAGTTCCAGCCGTGGGCGGGTTTTTCAGTTTCGCTCAAGTGAAGCCCTCTTTCCAGGCAGCGCTTCGCTTCCTCCATATGGCCGGTTTCCCGGCGGTAGTCTCCCAGGAGGGTCCACAGCAGACCTATCCGTGACAGCCCGGACAGTCCTTTCTCTTTAGCGATTCCAAGCAGCTCCCGGGTCATTTTTTCAGCTTCGGCCAGCTTCCCCAGGTAGTACAGGGTGGTGGCCACTTTAAACCCTGTGCTCAGGGTTAGGAAGGTATTACCGTAGGCCTGGTTTTCGTGGTGTGCTCCCAGGTAATAGCGGTAGGCATCTTTTGGGTTGCCGGAAAAGAGCCGGGCATCACCCAGAATAACCCCGACTTTATAGCGCCAGTAATTATTGTCAGGTGGGAGAAGCTCCAGGGCGGTCTCAGCGTATTCCTGGGCCCGGGGGAAGTTGTGGGCAAATATGTTGTAATAGGCCTTTACCACGGCAAGCTGGCCGTTAAAATTTCTGCGCCTGGCCTCGCTGTCAAAAACCCCCTCCGCCAGCTGGATCATTTCTCCTGCCTCCTCCAGTCCTTCATGGATCAGGTGGAGCCAGGCTTTATGGATGGCCAGGTCCGGGTACTGGCGTAATAAGTCGGGAGAAAAGCTGTTCAGGCATTCCTGGACCAGGTTGCTGCCTTCGTTGATCACCAGTTCTTCCAGGCTTTGACTTAATATGTCAGCCGCCATGGACCTGTTTTCACCCAGCAAAGCGTGGCGTATGGCTTCCCCAGGCTCATTTTTATCCTGGTACCACTGCGCTGTCTTCTCGTGCAGGTCCCGCTCCATTTCGGGGTATGTCTTTTTTAGCTGGTGCGAGAGAAGGTCGGCAAAAAGAGGATGATAGCGGTACCAACAACCCTCATCGTCCAGGGGGATCAAAAAAAGGTTCTTCCTGTCCAGTTCAGCCAGCATGGCCGCACTGTCTTCCCTACCGGTGACAAAATCGCACAAGGGAGCGGAGAAGCGCTTAAAAATAGAGGTCTTTAGGAGAAACTCCCGCACCGTTTCGGGCTGCTGTTGAAATACTTCTTCGCTTAAGTATAGGAACACATGGCGATGGCTGCCGGTAAAATTGTGAATAAATTCCGTGGCGCTTGAACTGTTAACCAGAGAAATCGCTGCCAGCTGGAGCCCGGTGATCCAACCTTCCGTTTTACGGTGCAGGGCTTCAACCTGGGAATCGCTTAACTGCAGCTCTTTGACACCGGCAAAGAGCTGCCCGGTCTCCTCCAGGGTAAAGCGCAGCGCTTTCTGGCGGACTTCGGTCATTTTTTCCCTGGCTCTCCACCGGGCCAGGGGCCAGGGGGGTTCAGAACGGGTGGTCACAACCAGGTGAATCATTGGAGGGAGATTTTCGATAAAGAAGACCATATCCTGTTGAATCCGGGTATCATTGATGGCGTGGTAATCATCCAGGACTAAAAACAGCGGTTCTTTAAGGGCGAACAGCTCGTTGAGCAGGGGCGCCAGCAGTGAGCTGCTGCCCACAGCCAGTTCCGATTCCAGTGCCGTGGTGCGAAGCATTTCCAGGGTTCCTTTTCCCAGGCCCGGCTCGACCATCTGCAAGGACGAAACCAGGTAGAGCCAAAACCGCTCCCTTTCGTTGTCGTTATCATCGAGGGAATACCAGGCGCAGCGGGCTTCTTTCCCGCTCAGCCAGCTCCTGGCCAGGGTTGTTTTGCCAAAACCGGCCGGAGCAGAAAGCAGGGTTAACTGACGGGTAAACCCCTCCTTCACAGCCAGGTTCTTTTCCAATCCTGCCAGCAGAGAGGACCGCTGGAGCAGAGCAGGGCTTAAAGGTGGAATATTTATTTTGATATTTAATAGTTTACCCTTCACGTAACCGGCCTCCTGCCGTTTTCTTCCAACCCAACCGCCCCAACCCATTCGGGACGCGGAAGCTCCTTAGATATATTTTCTTCTGCATCCTCCTCCATATTCCTTTTTTTTACCTGGGCAACCCGCTCTCTGGTAAATTTTAGGATTTTGGCAGGGTTGACGCTGTCCCTTTTTAACCTGTTAAACCTGCCCTTTGGCAGGTCACAGGGAAAACCTTAACGGGTAAAATGAAGATAGCAATTTTAAAATGGATGGGAGATGAAAAAGATGAAAAAAAAGAAAGTGCTGTTTTTTGGTGCGGGAGTCCTGGGCAGCTTGTATGCCGCCCGCCTGCAAGAAACGGGTAACGATGTAACCCTGATTGCCCGGGGATCGCGCTATGAGGACTTGAAAAAGCACGGCGTCGTATTGGAAAACTTTGATACCGGCGAGAAGACCAGGACGGAACTCAGAATTATCGATAAGATGCCTGCAGATGAATACTTCGATTTCTGCGTGGTTTTGGTTCAGAAAACCCAGCTTGAATCAACCCTGGAAGCGCTTAAGGTAAACGCCCTTATTCCCGCTTTTATTTTTATGAACAATACGGCCGAGGGCCCCCAGGCGATGATCGATGCCCTGGGGCGGGAGCGGGTCTTGATGGGGCATGCCAATGCCGGTGGTGAACGGCAGGGCCATGTTGTGCTTTACATGGTCACTGACAAGATGACCCTGGGTGAGCTTGACGGGAAAAAAAGCCAGCGGCTTCTGCAAATGGCCGAAACATTTAAAGGGGCAGGCTTTGCCGTCGACTTGAGCAGCCATATCGACGCCTGGAAAAAGTATCACGTGGCCCTGGCTGTTCCCTTCAGCTTTGCCATGTATATGAACGACTCCTGTAATATTAGCCTCTCTCACTGCCGGGAGGATACCAGAAAAAGCCTGCAGGGCATTCGCGAAGGCTTTGCAGCCCTAACCCGGCTGGGCTACCCGGTTGAACCGCCCAAGTTAAAGTGGGTTTTTGCCATACCGG
>SKMY01000217.1 GCA_007120815.1 Syntrophomonadaceae bacterium
TCCTTAATACGATAAAAACAATGCGGTAAATCATTTTTCAATCTTCATGGACACCCACTACCCACGGTGTTATAATATATCAGTTTCTAAAATCTTGGGGGGATAATAATGAATAGCTATTCTCATGATGATATTATGCACTTTGTCAAAGACCTCAAAATTGCATTTATCCGTCTTCAGTTTTCAGATATTTTGGGAATAACCAAAAATGTTGCGATTCCTGTACCGCAACTCCAAAAAGCGCTGGATGGTGAACTTGCCTTCGACGGTTCATCAATAGAAGGGTTTGTCCGCATAGAAGAGTCGGATATGCACCTCAAGCCGGACCCAAACAGCTTTTGTGTATTTCCCTGGCGGAAAGGGGAGGGAGCAACAGCAAGGTTAATCTGTGACGTTTACAACCCTGATGATACGCCATTTGAAGGCTGTCCGCGCAACACATTACACCGGGCAATCCGTAAAGCATCAGAGCTGGGACTGGATATGTATGCAGGGCCAGAACTGGAATTCTTTTTGTTCTTAAAAGATGAACGAGGAGAACCGACAACCATCTCACACGACCAGGGCGGATATTTTGATTTAACACCGGTGGATAAAGGGGAAAACGCCCGTAGGGACATCGTTATTAACTTGCAGAAAATGGGTTTTGAGATAGAAACCTCTCACCACGAAGTCGCGCCAGGCCAACATGAAATATCTTTTAAGTATGCTGATGCCCTTACCACAGCTGATAACATCGCTACCTTTCGATTTGTAGTTCGAACCATAGCCATGGCACATAACCTTCACGCGACATTTATGCCAAAGCCCGTTTACGGGATCAATGGTTCAGGGATGCATACTCATCTTTCATTGTTTCAAGACGATCAAAACATTTTCTATGATCCCAATACGCCTAACCAACTCAGTGAAAAAGCGCAATACTTTATTGGTGGTTTAATGGCCCACGTGAAAGGATTTACCGCCATTACTAATCCTATAGTAAACTCATATAAAAGGCTGGTTCCCGGTTATGAAGCCCCTGTATACAACGCATGGTCTGAACGTAACCGCAGCCCGTTAATTCGTATTCCTGCCAGAAGAGGGGTAGGGACCCGGGTGGAACTCAGGTCTCCAGATCCTGCGTGTAACCCTTACCTGGCTCTGGCCGTAATGCTTCGTTCAGGAATCGACGGGATAGAAAAGGGCATACAACCCCCTGAGCCTGT
The DNA here is from genome assembly GCA_007120815.1 of Syntrophomonadaceae bacterium. Next base: position 1,209 of record SKMY01000217.1, read on the forward strand.
TAATTTTAATATTTATGAGTTAACTGAAAAAGAACGGATAAAAAGAGGTATTGACATTTTGCCTATCAACCTGGGGATGGCCTTAAATGAAATGCAAAAAGATGAGCTCATTAAAGAAACCCTGGGAGAGCACATCCTAAACCGGTTTTACGACGCAAAAACCATTGAATGGAATAATTACCGAAGCCGGGTCCATGCCTGGGAAATAGACCAGTATTTAAAAGTTTTTTAAGCTCATACAAACCCATATCCCCAAGATATATTGGAACGACTGGCCGAAACGTATCATCAAGGCTGGAGCCGAAAGGAAAAAGCATAATTATACCCCGGGCTGGAAAAACCCGGGGTATTTATTATTATTAGTCTGAATCATGGTACAGCCTGTTATTCCAGGTTTCGAATCAATCCGGTTACTTTTCCGAGTATACGAACATCACTTGAAATGATGGGGGAATAGCTTGGGTTTTCCGGTTGAAGCTTGATGTGATCCTTTTCGCGGTAAAACTTCTTCACAGTTGCTTCGTCTTCCAGCAGGGCAACAACAATCTCACCGTTTTCGGCAGATGGCTGCTGCCTGACCAGAACCATATCCCCATGGAGAATACCCGCATCCTTCATGCTGTCGCCTTTGACTTTTAAAAGAAAAACTTGATCGCTTTTGACCATTTCATCTGGAACGACAACAAAGCTTTCGATATTTTCTTCTGCAAGAATAGGGGCTCCTGCGGTAACCTGCCCGACCAAGGGGACAATTTTCGAACGATTTCTGGGTCTGGAAGAGTAATATTCCCGATCAATAATTTCTATCGCCCTGGGTTTTGTTGGGTCACGTTTAATATATCCCTTTTTCTCAAGTGCTTTTAAATGTGCATGAACGGTAGAACTGGACTTTAAATTCATCGCTTGACATATTTCCCTTACTGATGGCGGGTAATTTTTATTGACCACCTCTTCACTATTGAAATCCAGCATTTCTTTTTGGCGTGATGTCAGGTTTTTCTCCGCTTATCATCCACCTTTTCAGTTGTTATAAAAATTATGAACAATTATAACATAAAAAAGATAAATTAGCAAACAGCGGTTTGTGTAGAATATCTATTTGGTGTATTATACAATTTCCTGCTCCACACGACTATTTACATGATTGTTGTTATTCAAATGAAAAACATTGATAAGTTTGTTTATTCCATCCAGGTATGCTTTGACACTGGCTTCCACAATGTCGGTGCTCATTCCTCGACCAATAATATTCTTATCTTCGTACGTGATTTTTATAGATACTTCACCCAGGGCATCCCGGCCATGGGTGACAGCCCTTAAGTTATAGCTCTCCAACCTGGGGTTCACGCCGGTTATTTTATCAACAGCATTGTAAGCGGCATCAATGGGCCCGGCACCACTGGCAACATCCTGCATGACTTCTTCGTCTTTTCGCAGACGAACGACCGCTGCAGGTATTGTTTTTGTCCCACTGGTGGTTTGCAAATATTCCAATTCATAGGTTGGTTCTGCATAGGATACATCGATCATCAGGGCCTCAAGGTCCTCGTTGTATACCTCTTTCTTTTTATCGGCCAACTCTAAAAAACGCTGATAGAACTGCTCAAATTCTCCATTCTCAAGGTGATAGTTCATTGCTTCCAGGTGATGCCTTACCGCGTGCCTCCCTGAGCGGGCGGTAAGGATCATTTGCGCTGCCTGGCCGCCGATTGTTTCCGCATTAATAATTTCATAGGTGCTTTTATCCTTCAGGACACCATCTTGATGTATGCCTGAAGAGTGGGCAAAGGCATTAATTCCAATAACCGCTTTGTTGACCGGAATGGGAATACCCGTTAATTTACTAACCAGCCTGCTGGTTCGATATATTTCCTTTTCGTTAATACCCGTGGTAAAAGGATATTGATCACCCCTAATTTTCAGGCTCATCACGATTTCTTCCAATGCAGCATTTCCAGCCCTTTCTCCAATCCCATTAATATTGCATTCAACCTGTCTTGCGCCATTAGCCACCGCAGCAAGCGAGTTTGTTACAGCCAAACCCAGATCATTATGGCAGTGCACACTGAGAACGACTTTGGAGATATTGGGAACCTCGGTTTTTATCTTTCTTATCAGCGCCCCATATTCATCGGGCGTTGTGTACCCGACGGTGTCCGGTATGTTTACAACGGTTGCCCCGGCATCAATTACGGCTTCAATCACTTTCATAATGTAATCGACTCGAGCCCGGGTCGCATCCTCTAAAGAGTACTCTACATCGTTTGTAAACGACTTGGCATATTTAACGGCCCGAATGGCTTCTTCCAAACAAACTTCCGGTGATTTGCGCAGCTTCTTTTCCATATGAATATCTGAAGCCGCTAAGAATACATGAATTCTCGGCTTTGCAGCCTCCTTGATCGCATCCCAAGCACAAGCAATGTCTTCCTTGACTGTGCGGGCCAGGGCCGTGATCACCGGATTTTTAACTTCCCGGGAAATTTGTTGAACTGCCTTTAATTCACCAGGTGACGAAATAGGAAAACCCGCTTCTATAATATCAACATTAAGCCGCTCTAGCTGCTTGGCGATCTGTAATTTTTCTTGAAGATTTAGCCTTGCCCCGGGTGTTTGCTCTCCATCCCTCAACGTGCTGTCAAAAATCATGATCCGATTATCCAACATAATCACCTCTATTGAAATTTTTGTGTAACTAAAAAACCTTCCGCCCAAAATATAGAGACGAAAGGTGTCTTCCGTGGTACCACTCTACTTGACAAACGCAACGTTTGCCCGCTTAAGCGTTCTTCTTTTAACGGTGAAGCACCGTCCGGGCTTACTCTTTATCATTTCAGCCGGCTTCTCGCAGGGGAGTTTCGGCGAAAAAAGAAGAGGTTACTCTTTCAGCAAGCGGTAACTCTCTGTACACTTCTTTTGTCCCTACTGATCCTGCTCATCGTTTTTAACACGATTTAAATTAGCTCTAATCTTATACTGTTTTCGATTTGCTGTCAACCTGATTTTTAATAAATTTTTCAGGGGAAGAGTAAAGAAGAGCAAAGAAGAGCAAAGAGGGGAGGGGTTAGAACGAAAACCGGTTTTGGAGGAGTCGTTCCGACTCCTTGTAACCCGTAGTCGCTTATTTTTTAAACCCATTAACGTCCGATAATATACATTATGTTAACCAAGAAGAAGGGGTATAAAAATACCGCTTAAGTAGCGGTATCTGAGCATGAATTAGATGAATGGTATGTTTAATGGAGTCATATTCGCCATATCCCAGGCAGCTGCCAGCACGCTCTGGTGTTCAAGCATTACACCGTTAATGACCTATTTAAAGGCGTCTATGAGTTTGTTATTTGCAGAGACTTGGTATATCAAAGCTCATTATATCTGGCAGTTAAGGGTTAGGAGTAAAAACCGGTTTTAGATAGACTAACCATAATTAGCTGGCAAGTTTTAAAATCTTTAACATTTGAACCATTATGAACCATCTAAGCAACTTACTAAGCGCGATTTAAAATTTTTGTGATATTTGCATTTAAGCGCTTTAACCTGCACTAAATCATCACTTAACCTACCAGTATTTCAGTCATCACCAATCACACAACCATTAAATTTGCCTTCGGCACAACATATTATAAACTTTTCCCTCACAACAAAATTTAATGCCTCCTCTCCCCTCTGTTTTTTTTATGCATATATTATGTAAACTAAAATGGTTATGAATATTTTTAGATAAGCCTTTATAGTAATATATGCAGAAGGAAACATTTTCCATTATAATTATATAATAGAGTAGGGAAACCATTCGCATGGCTTCCCCCTCATCAAACCGCACGTGCCCTATTAAGGCATACGGCTTACCA
>SKMY01000237.1 GCA_007120815.1 Syntrophomonadaceae bacterium
ATTAAATTTTAGTTTCAGGTTTCTCCTTCGGTAAATAATTAGATTTAGATTCAGTGGGGCTATTACCTTCTTTTAACTGTTGTGCTAATTCAGTATTATTAGAAACTGGTTTCTGATAAGTAGATAAAAATTGATTTATTTTAACTGTTGTGGGATTTTTTGGTAGAATCCTATTATATAAAATAAAATCTAACTTAGTTGAGATTATGTTATCTCCTCTTACTCTATTTACGAGCAGTGCCTTTGAAAAAAAAGATATTGACCAACTTTGGCATAATGCTTCAACGGCTTTGATGTTGGGAAGAGTTTCGCAGTCTTTATATATAGCTTCTGAGATTGTAAAGATAGACCAAAAACAACAACAGCGCTATTGGGCTCATTATCGTCGTGGACTGGAATTGGGTGCTGAGTTTGCGGAAGAGGTGGGAAATCATTACTTGGCGGAGTATTATTGGCAGTCTTTGGTTGAATATGATCCTAGAGATGGTGAGGCTTGGTATGGTTTGGCTATTGCTCAGGCTAATTTGCAGAAATATGAACTAGCAAAACAATCAGCAAGACAGGGTTTAAGTCGTATTCCTGAGCATATAAAGTTAAAACAGTTTTTACAATATCTACAACAATTAACAGGTGGTCTTGGATGAGTCATAATATTGTATGGGACGATCGCACTTTACCCTGTATAGCAATAGAACAAATAGCTAACAATCATTGGGTAGCAATTTGGGGTGCAATAATTCCCTCTGTTCCGGATTTAATTTCTCAAGAACAATTTCGTTCAGGAATTGGCTATGAAGCAGCATTACAAAAACTACTCCTAGAACAACAAAAGTGGGTGACACAACTTCATGGAGAAGAAAAATTTACTCTTAGTTGGCGATTAATTACTACGGGTAACAGTGAGGATGAGCTAATTTTCGGCTTGTTAGGCAAAACCGAAGGAGTCAGTCAAGCTCAAGTGGCTGTGGATAGTCGCAATTTTTGTAATAGAGTAAGAGATACTTTTCCTAATGATTATCCCCTAGAATTTTGCGATCGCCCTGAACAAGTAAATTTACTGAGACTACCTTTTTTAGTAAGATCACGAGGACAAATAGCCGAATTTAGACGTAGTTTAACCCCATTAGAAACTATCCGCCTAGATGCTCACTCTCCCAATCAAGGCATCAAAATTCTGCCGTGGACTCCTGCTAAATCCCACTTTCAGGATATATTTAGAGCTTTAGTAAACCACACCACTAAATGTGCAATTTCCATTAACTTAAAACCAACCAAACTAACATCAATAGAAACAAAACTTGGGGCACAAATCGCCAATAGTTACAGTAAAGTAGCAAGTATTAGTAGTAATGAATCCCAGCAAATTACAGGGTTAAACTTTGGTCAACAAAAACAAGAAAAACAACTAGAAGCAGAACAAGCCTCTCAAGCCTGGAGTGAATTTATTCAAAATCATCGTAACTGCTGGGAAATGACGATCAACATTCTTAGTGAGTCAGCTATACCCCAATCAATAGTTGCGGGTTTACAGTCAGCCATTAGTGGACAATCAGCAGAAAACAGAAAAGAAACAGCCAAAGGGCAAATTATTTTTCCTTCCACCGAAGCTCAAAAGATGGGATTTTATCAAAATCTTGTGGATCTGAAACTATATCGGTGGGGAAATAGTGAGCCACTAAGTGCTGATTTAGAGCGTTTACCGTGGTTATTTAGTGATCAGGAAGTTCACTGCTTATGGAGACTACCCATCGCCGATAATTCCGGAGTATGGGGTTTACCATCAGTTGCAGGAGCTAGAGATGCAAGAAAACCTCCCACAAAAACTCCCTTAAATGTAGAGATAACCATTGGCTCTCTAAAATTAAACACAAAACAACTAACTCAACATCTTCTTATTTGTGGTGTCCCCGGTAGCGGCAAAACAAATACTTGTCTATACCTTCTCGAAAATCTGTGGAAAAAATACCGTATTCCTTTCATGGTATTAGAACCAGCTAAAACCGAATATCGTGGTTTAAAAACCGTTACCTCCCTCAATCAAGACCTCATCATTTTTTCATTGGGAGACGAGAGAGTTGCCCCATTTCGCTTTAATCCTTTTCAATTACCACCCCAAATAAATCTAGATAGTCATTTAGGTGCATTGGTGGATTTATTCGCTGTGTCTATGAGTATGTGGGGACCATTGCCTAATGTGGTTGAACAGTTAATTCAAGAAGCCTATCGAAGAAAAGGTTTTACACTTCTAGGAAACAATGAACAGTTACAACCTCCTTGTTTTAGTGATTTAGTTAACTTGGTTCCCGAAATTGTTTCTAAATTGGGTTATAAGCAAGAAACCACCGATGAAATTACCGCAGCGATCACCCTTCGTCTCAACAAGTTTTGTCGAGGTGCATTGGGGCAAATGCTTGATACGGATCAATCAGTTGACTTTGAAAAATTAATGAAAGTCCCTGTGATTTTGGAAATGAGTCAGATAACTAATACTGATGATCGAGCTTTTGTGATGGGTTTGATACTAAATCGTTGTTACCAATATTGGACCGCTCGACGAGAAGAAGCAACAGGAGAATTAAAACATCTTTTATTAGTGGAAGAGGCTCACAATCTTCTTGGTAATATACCCGAATCTAGTAATCAGGAACAAGCTAATCCTAAAGGTAAAGCTGTGAAAAATTTTGCTAATATGTTGGCGGAAGTAAGAGGTTTTGGACAAGGAATTGCGATCGCTGAACAGAACCCTCAAGGATTAGTTCCAGAAGTGATGGTAAACACAAATATCAAAATTTCTCATCGGATAGTAGAAGCAAAAAACAGAAACAATTTAGGTAATTCGATGTTACTTACCCCTCAACAGGAAAAAAACTTAGCCTCATTAAAAGTAGGTCAATATTATTATTATATAGGCGGTAGTCCTCAACCATCTTTGACAAACTCTCCCAACTTTAAAGATGACAAAATAAATAAATTTAATCCTTATCTTAAAGATCAAGAAATACATATATTGACTCAAAAATTTCGTCAAGATAATGCCTTGATTTATCAAAAATTAGAAGGATGTCCTCAAGAAACTGAATTAGTGAGTTCTATTGAATATGGTAAACATTTAGTAGAAATATTATTGAATAATAATCAAGCTACAGATTTTAAACATGATATGTTTTTAACACTTGTTGCAATTCCATTTAATAAAAATTTAATTCAAAAAATAACAATTATCTTAAGTAAAATATTAGTAGAAAGAGGTATCTCTCATTTAACAAAACAACAAATACAAGCCATTTTTAATAGTGCTATTTCTTTTCTAGCCCTTGAAGCCGTCAAAGAAAAAGGAAAAATTCATGGCTGGTTGGGTAAAGAAATAAAAGAAGCTCATAAACTATTAATGAACAATATTTTACAACCATCTGCAGATGCTCAAATTCATTGGGTAACGATGAATTCAATTCCATCTCACTTACTGGAACTAAACTTACCTCATCCAGAATATGGTAAATATCCTTTTCCCGGAACTTTTCGTTATGAAAGTCATATCTTAGGTCAGGGTGCAGAATCTTTTTTTAATTACTTATCGCAAGTATCTGTTTCCCCAAATCAAGCACTATATGATTGGTTAAACAAATCTATATCTTTTTTATTTTCCAATCTATCTTCTGAGTTAAAGCAATCTTTTCAGGTCTCTTTTGCCCTGAAAATTACAGAAAATAGACCTGACTTACTAGTTCATTTTTTACCTAATACAAAATGAGGATTAATTTTATGTCTGAAGAACAAAATAGTTTTAATAAAAAATTGGGAACTGCATTAATGGCAGGAAGTGCCATGGGAAGTTTATTTGCCCCAGCTGAAGTTCCAAAGAGCTATCAAGATAATTTAATCCCAGAGTCTAATTATATGCAATCAATGCCTGAATATCAAAATAATCTGGGAATACAATCAAGTAGCACGACAAAAGAGTCTTATAATCCCACATTTTTAGGGGGTATGACCAAAGAAGAACAATTAAGTGAGGCTTATTCTCAAAATTTCGAGAATCAAAGGGAAAAAAATAACAAATATCAGGAATCTCGTCTAAAAGATCCCAAGGAATCTTCTTTGGTTGTTGACCCCTTAAATCCTCACAAGAATAAGCCTCTGTCTGAACAAAAACCGCAGAATAAGACGGAGTTTAATAATGATGTAGCTAAAAAATTTCGTGGAAAAAATAAGACCCAAGAGTCAAATTTTAATAACCATCCCCAAGAAAATCATTCAACAGACTCAAATAAGAGAGACTCTCTCAAACAAAAACCGGAACTCTCTAACAATAATGAATTAGCAAATCAGCTCAAGGAAAATTATAAATCTCAGAATTCAGAACACCATAGTTCACCCAAAGAAAAATCAGATAAATATAAATCTCTATCTGAAGAAAAACCACGGATTAAAACCGAGTCTAATCGAGTTTAATAATGACATAGCTAAACAATTAGAGGAAAGATAATCAAATTTCAATTCTTTATCAAAGTCAAAACCCCGAGAAAAATTAAACTTTAAATAGGGTCTGCTGAAAAAGTGGAGTCGTGAGGACTGGGAATGGGGAATAGGCAATGGTCTGCCCATTTTGATTTATTAATGTAGTATTTTTAATTTTGTTTTTTTGACTCGGGTTTTCTGAAAAAAAATGTTATTTTTGCGTATTTTTTGATGCTTGTAGTATACCCAAACCCTTTATAAATAAACTTTCCAATTTATTCAGCAGACCCTATTTATTCTTCTGACTCTGCCATCATTTCTGGATTTAATTCTATGTCTGGGTATGTGACCAAAGTAGTTTGTAAACCCAGTAAAGACTTGATTTTAAACCATGCCCAGTTCTGCCACCAACCGACAATACCATTCGGTAAAATTGTCACCACGATTAAGAATAATGCCCCCTGAAAAAATAACCATACTTCGGGGAATTGCTCACTTAACAAGGTTTGTCCCGAACGAACCAAGATTGTACCAATGATAGCACCAAGGAGGGTTGCTCTACCCCCTACAGCCACCCAAATTACCATCTCAAT
>SKMY01000195.1 GCA_007120815.1 Syntrophomonadaceae bacterium
AAATATTTACTTGTATGGGTTTTCAAATTGCAGAGGGTCCCGATATCGAGCATGATTATTACAACTTCGAAGCCTTAAATATTCCAAAAGAACATCCGGCAAGAGATATGCAGGATTCCTTTTATATTAGCTCCGAGATCCTTTTAAGAACCCATACATCACCGGTACAGGTTCGTACCATGGAATCGATGAATGGTCATCTGCCCGTACGAATTATCGCGCCTGGTAAAGTATATCGCCGAGACGATGACGTAACCCATTCACCCATGTTTCACCAGGTTGAAGGGCTTGTTGTTGATAAAAATATTTCCATGGCTGACTTGAAAGGAACTCTACTCTTATTTGTTCAAGAAATGTTTGGCAAGAACCGGGAAATCCGACTCAGGCCCAGCTTTTTCCCTTTTACTGAACCCAGTGCAGAAGTTGATATTTCCTGTATTATATGTGACGGAAAAGGTTGTCGGGTTTGTAGTGAAACGGGATGGCTTGAAATATTGGGCTCAGGAATGGTTCACCCCAGGGTCCTGGAGATGTCGGGTTACAATCCCCAGGCGGTGACAGGGTATGCATTTGGTATGGGTGTAGAGCGCATAGCCATGCTGAAATATGGGATTGATGACATACGATTGTTTTTCCACAATGACCTGAGAATGCTGGAGCAGTATTAATTGTTAGAAAGGGCGGTTTTCTTTTATGAAGGTTCCATACAACTGGCTTAAAGACTATATTGACCTTACACAAACACCTGAAGAGGTTGCGGATTGTCTAACCATGGCGGGAGTTGAGGTGGGCGCCATTGAGCTGTTTGCTCCCGTGGATGAAAACATTCTTGTAGGGCAAATTGATCATATTTCACCTCACCCATCATCGGAAAATCTGCAGGTTGTTGACGTGAACTGTGGAGCTGATCGAAAACAAATCGTATGCGGCGCACGGAATATCCAGAAAATGGATTTTGTTGCCGTTGCCGTGACCGGGTCACGCTTGCCCAATGGTGAGGCAATCGAGGAAGTAGAAATCAAGGGTGTGAAATCCCAGGGGATGATTCTTTCTGCGCAAGAATTAGGCCTGGATATCGTCCAGCAGGAAACGGGTGTCATAAAAATAGAGGAAAAATGCAGTATAGGTGATACCTTGTCGGATGTTTTGTTTCTCAACCAACCGGTGTTAGAACTAGACCTGACTCCTAACCGGGCGGACTGCTTGGGCCTTTTGGGGGTAGCCAGGGAAGTGTCGGCGGTGATCGGGGGTACAGTAAAACATCCTGGCCTTAATTATATAGAAGACGGAGAAACGATTGCTGCAAAGGTAAAAATCCTGGAGCCCTCTCTCTGTTTTCGTTATACAGCCCGTGAGATGAAGGACATTAGAATCGCTCCATCCCCGTTAAATATACAATTAAAACTTCTTTCTGCTGGTATTCGTCCAATTAATAACATTGTTGATGCAACCAACTTCGTGATGTGGGAAACCGGGCAGCCCATGCATGCCTTTGACATGGATAAAGTTGAGGAGCAAACAATTCTAGTAAGAAGGGCCAAGAAGGGTGAAAAGCTTGTTACCCTTGACGGTGTTGAAAGACAATTGGATCCGAATGACCTGATTATTGCCGATTCAAATAACCCTATAGGATTGGCCGGGGTCATGGGTGGAGAAAACACAGAGATAACCGATGCAACCACGTATATGCTTCTGGAAGCTGCCAGCTTTGATCCTGAAAGTATCCGAAAAACAGCACGAAAGTTTAATTTACCTTCAGATGCTTCACAGCGCTTTGAAAAAGGCGTCGACAGGGATGGGATTATTTATGCGCAAAACCGTGCTGTTCAGATCATGCAGCAGACTTCAGGCGGTACTATTTCAAAAGGATTGATTGATGAATACCCATGTCCCTGGCAACCTGTGGTTATCAGGTTAGGTGGCGACGCAGTTGAGAAATACCTGGGTTACCCGGTGGATTCCGCTGAAGTTGTCAGCCTATTAGAGAAACTAGGATTGAAAACAACAATAGACTTGAATGGCACAATACAAGTAGGTGTGCCTTCCTTCCGCCAGGATATTACTCTGGACGTTGATTTGATTGAAGAGGTAGCCCGATTAAAAGGATATGATAAAATACCCACCACTTTACCTGAAGGCGTGATTACCGCTGGAAGGCCATCCGATCGAAAAAGAATACTTTCCAAAATTACCGATATACTTGTATCCTGTGGCCTGCAGGAGATAATAACCTTTTCATTTATGAATCCCCGTATGTTTGATATGCTTAATATGGAACCCGAGGACCGCCGAAGAAATGCAGTCTATCTGAAAAATCCTTTGACAGAAGACCAGGAAATCATGCGAACAACCTTGCTCCCCAACCTGCTGCAAGTGCTGCAATACAATTATAACCGACAATCTTATAATCAGTTCCTTTTCGAGCAGGGGGCTGTATATATTCCTTCTGAAAAGGATAACCTGCTTCCTGAAGAAAAAGAAATGCTTGCTATTGCCATGACCGGTTATTCCCACCCGGAACACTGGCAGCATTCTGCCAGGGCCGTTGATTTTTATTATTTAAAAGGGATATTGGAAACCTTGGTTACACGCTTAGGAATTACCCGTTATCATTGGGAACCGGTTCAAGTACCTTACCTTCATCCAACTCAAGGGGCAAAACTATTGGTTGGAGGCCAGGAGGTGGGTTTGTTAGGTGCTTTGCATCCACTTCTTCTTAATAAGTTCGAACTAAAACAAGACGTGTATCTTGCCGAGATGTCCTTATCACCGCTTTATGAATGTACAACGCTATCTCCAACATTTAAAGCACTTCCCAGATATCCTGCTGTGTTGCGAGATGCTGCCTTTGTTGTACCTGAAACTGTTTCTTCGGCAGAACTGCTTCACTCAATCCAGCAAGAAGCGGGAGAATGGCTGGAAAAAGTGACATTGTTTGATGTTTACAAGGGACAGCAAATTCCGGATAGTCATGTAAGCCTGGCTTTTGCATTTGTTTTCCGGCACCCGCTTAGGACGCTAAAGGACCATGAAGTTGATGCTATAATGACGGATGTTGAAGCAGTGCTTCGTAAGAATTTCTCCGCTGCATTAAGAAAACAATAGAAGAAAATCCCGTAGAAGGAATTTCCCCATGTACCATCGAATAAAGTGATTAGTCGACAAATTAATTCAACAATTTCCAACGCGACCTTACGATTGGAAATTCCGGCGGAGTGATAATGGTGCCGAAGAATGACAATGCAAAAAAGCGAGTCATCGTGAAAATTATGGGGGCAGAGTATGTCTTGAAAAGCTCCAATACCATTGAACACATGCTGGAAGTTGGTGAACATGTGAACATGTTAATGGAGGAGCTCGCTGAACAGCACCCGACAATGAGTATGCAAAAGATTGCCGTGCTTGCCTCGATGAATCTGGCCAGTGAACTTTTACTGCATAAAAACCAAAAGCGAAAAAACGTAAAAACTAACAAAAAAGCACAGAATAAATCAGGTGAGTAAATGTGATGAATGGGCTAGATTATGCTCTTGCATTTATCTTTGTTTTCACTGTTTATAAAGGACTCAAGCAGGGCTTGGTTCAACAGGTCGTTGGGCTTGTCAATTTTTTTATTGCTTTTTATCTCGCGCTTTCTTTTAGTGAACAGGTCTTGGATATCATGGAAACGTACCTACACTTAAATATCGTCATTTCTGCTCTGGCAGAAAATGATGATACGCCTGTTTGGCTGGTTCAGGTGATATTAAATATTATTGCCTTTTTGGTGATTTTTGCTGTTGTTTCCTTTGTTCTCTATGTTGTAACTAAAAAACTAAAATTGGTTAACAGGATCCCACTTATCGGGCCGATAAACGCCCTTTCAGGCGGCTTATTTGGAACATTGAAGGGGATCCTGCTTGTATTTCTCGTAGTGGGTTTGCTAAGTTTGATTAAAACAGAGTTCTGGATGAATGCCCTTGAATCATCAGCCATTGTTTCATTGTCATATTATTATTTAACGGCGGTATTTCATTTTATCGTAGGCTGTATCGTGGAAAGCTTGGGTATCCTGGTATAAGTACTAGAAGAGGCATATAGGAGATGAGAGAAAAGAGTGAGAAATCATCGTGAATTATAAGGTTCTGGATGACCGCTTTTATATAGCGGATGCAGTTTATGTAGCCAGGGCACTTTTAGGCAAAATATTAGTTCATTATTCAAATGAAGGAATTACCTCAGGTATTATTGTTGAAACGGAAGCTTACTCTAGCAGAAATGACCCGGCATGTCATGCTTTCAGGGGAAAAACAAAAAGAAATGCTGTTATGTTCGGCCCGGCAGGAAGGGCCTATGTTTATTTTATTTATGGGAATCATTACTGCTTTAATGTGGTTACCAGTGAACCAGGCATTGCGGAGGCCGTCCTGATTCGAGGATTGGAACCATATGAAGGCATCCAACTTATGAAACTAAGAAGGGGAGACCATCATCCGCTTAATAACCTTACCAGCGGTCCTGGAAAGCTATGTGCTGCCATGAGTATAGGGATAAAGGAAAACGGCCTGGCTTTAACCAAGCCTCCACTTTATATTGCAGATGGAGTTTCTGTGGGAGCGGGTCAAGTTTGCTCATCCCGCCGGATTGGTATTTCTCAGGCTACAGAAAAGCAATGGCGGTTTTATATTAAACATAACCCCTTTGTTTCACGTTTGAGGTGATTCAATGCAGAATAATGCTGATAAAAAACTAGAGTTTCATAAAATTAGGGAGAAGCTGTGCCAGTATACCGCTACGCCTTTAGGGCATGAACTTGCTTCTGACCTGCAGTTTGAGCATGACTATGAATTGATCGTAGCGCTACAAAAAGAGACTTCTGAAGCAGTTAGCGTCATAAATAGCAACCGGATAACTATTTCTTCTTGTAAAGACATCCCAATTTACCTAAAAAAGGCCCAAAAGGGAATTCTTCTGACTCCCGAAGAAATTAGGGATGTAGGGAACTTTATAAAAACGATTAACACATTAAAATCTTCTTTTGTTAAT
>SKMY01000037.1 GCA_007120815.1 Syntrophomonadaceae bacterium
AATCGATAACCAATGCCAGGGATGGGTCTATTTTTGTTGTCTACTATTGCTGCTACAGTTATGGGACTTCCCCCACTAAGCTCATTTTGGTAAACACGTTCAATACCGACTTTACCTTCTTCTGCTCTTGGATCTGTATGGCCAATAACATGAGTAGCCAATGCTTCGGGGCCGTACCGTTCTATTCTCTCGGTCACAACAAGGCTCGGGATTGCTCCTGCTAATTTATGTATTCGTTCTAAATTTTGGCTCTGATCGATATTCACAATAAACGGTCTAAGATGCTTGGGGATAAAACCAAGGGTTTCTAAAAGAATCTCTCTTTCTTTATCACAATTATAATCTATCAATGAAGGAAAAACAGCGATGATATGTTCTTTGCCTCCTCCTAAAAGGGACATGCCATGACGGTCTTTAATATCACCCCGGTTTGGGTTAAGTTGTACTCCCAGGGTTCGTTGTTTAACCGCTTTGCTCAACAAATCGTTGTGTTGAAACAATTGAATGGTTCCCAGTTTGATTAACAGCAAAATACAAATTGTCATGAATAAGCAAAAAAGAAATAGTGTTCGTGAATAACGGATTGCTTGGTTCAATAGAATGATCACCTGCCTGGTTGTTACCATTAGCTTTACCATATTCATGAAAAAATACCCGCAGTGATTGGCGGGTATTTAAACTTAGACCCTAGTGGAAAGATTGGATTATTTATGCATTATCGTCCTCTATTTCTCTGTGCTTTTCTCTTATTTTCATTATGTTCCTGGAGTGTTTTACTAAAATAATGTGTTCCACTCCCATCTTCCTTATAAACAAAATACAGGTAATCTACATCGGCTGGATACAGTGTGGCTTCTATGGATAGAAAGCCGGGAGAAGCAATTGGGCCTGGAGGTAGGTCAGGATTTAAGTACGTATTATAGGGAGAATCATATGCAAGATCTTGATAGGTTAACACGGGTTTTACCTCGCCGATTGCATACTGAACAGTGGCGCATGATTGCATCAGGGGCATGGTATCCTTTGCCAGTCGGTTATGGAAAACCGCTGCAATTAATGGCCTTTCTTCAGCAGACTTGCCTTCTTTTTCTACAATGGAGGCTAAAGTAAGTGATTCATGCATGGTAAGATTCAACTCATCTAATCGCTCCAGGGCATCCTGGTTATATACTTCTTTCAGGCGTGAAAGCATGATTGTAATAATATCCTCAGCACTTGTGCCTTCGTATATCTCATAGGTATCGGGAAAGAGATAGCCCTCCAGCTTGTAGCGGGTTGTATCGGGGACAAACTCAAGAAAGGGAAAGCGCTCAGTATCATTAAACTGAACACTTGCCTCTAAAAAAACCTGTTCATGAATAATGTTTTCATCAGCAAGTTTTTTTGCAATTTGCTCAATGTTGTAACCTTCAGGTATGGTAAAGCGAATTCCATCCCGCAAAACAATGCCTTGCTGAAGAACTTCCACCACATTTTCAAAAGGCATCCCCGGGGTCATTTTATAATGGCCCGCCTGGAAAACCTGCCCATCACTTAAATAGCGGACATAAAGACGAAAAAGGAAAGCATTAGCAATAATATTCTCTTCCTCCAGTATTAATGCAATTTGCCTGACTGAAGAGTTGTAGGGAATATAGATATCTTTTTCATCCTGAGATGAAATACTTACCGGGTTAATCATGGCGTTGATTTGCCAGAAAGCCAGAGCACCCAGGGTTAAAAAAACAAGCATGACTATAGCTAGAATAATCAAAACTGGCCTATGTTTCACCCTGGACACCAACTATACCCCTCCTGCCACGTTAAACATTATTCTTCTTCATTATCTTCATCTTCCCCTGCCAACAACCTTTCATACGCTACACCTGCAACCCTTTCCCATTCTTCTTCATCTTCAATGACGTTTAGGATTGTTTCCCCATTTCCTCCTTCAACAACACGAAAAATGATCGCCTCACCTTCATCAGCATCATCGAGGGTAATAGATTCTTCATCACTGTCATCATCTGCCTGTTCTTCCAAAAGATTTTTCTCTAAAGGGAACAGAATCGCATAGTCAAGCTCATCCACACGGAAGTAGTCCAACACAACGAAATCAAATTGTTCACCGTCTTCATCAATCAGGGTGACTATCTCTTCTTTTTGGGTCAAAATGATCAATCCTTTCTTTTTAATCTTCTCGGTTATGATACTGGAGGTAGTTGCTTAGAATGAGGGTAGCAGCCAGCTTGTCAATAACCTTTTTTCGGCCTGAACGACTTACATTAGCTTCCAATAAAGTTCTTTTAGCCTCCAGTGTTGTTAATCGCTCATCCCATAGTTCAACCTCTACATCCAGGTGTTTCTGAAGTTTATTTTTAAAATTCAAGATCTCTTTTGCCTTTTCCCCCACAGACCCGTTCATGTGTTTAGGAAAACCAATAACAATTTTTCCGGCCTGATACCGTTGAACCAATTCGCCGATTTGCTTGAAATCTTTTGAGAGATTGCTTCTTGTCAGAACACCCACGCCCTGAGCTGTTAACCCGAGTTCATCACTTACTGCAATGCCAATTCTTTTTTCACCTACATCGAAGCATAATATTCTCATTGTATTAATGTGTTCCTGTCAAAAAATTTTAATACAAAAATCTAAACAATATGCCCCGCAATATCCACAAAATATGCAGCGAGATTTGTCTACCACTGCGTGTAGACCGATTTCGTCCAGCTGCAGTGCTTTTTGGGGGCATTGTTCCACGCACAAGCCGCAACCGCTACACCAGCTTTCAACAATGATATTTCTTTGCTTGCGAGTAATTTTATTTTTTAAATCATCCGGAACATCTCTCCCGTTGATCATGGCAAGGTTTGCTTGGACTTCATATATACTGGTCATACCTATGGCATATGAATGGATAAAATCCAACTCTCGTACAAACTCAATCGCTTTGCAAGCCTCTTGAATCAGGTGGCCCCCACCAAGTATTTTCATTGCATAAAGGCCAATTCCTTCTTTTTCCGCTTGAGACGCAGCCTCCAGCATTTGTGCAAGCGAACCATCTTTTATACCGATCCCTTTATAGTTAACCAATGGATGTATAACATCAATACCTTTAAAATCAATAGCCGCTTTTATCGCGGCTATAGTATGACAAGATATTCCAACCGCTTGAATCAGGCCTTTTTCTTTGGAATTAAGTAAGAAGTCTAACGCGGGTTCATGGCCTTTTAACGTCAATGCCGACTCTTGTTCATGTAAAAGAAATATCGGTATAATATCCAGATCAAGCTCTCGGCGGGCTTTTTCTAAAGAACCCCTTGCGCCTTCTGCAGAATAAGCGTAGGTCTTGGTTGCAATAACTGGAAGCGTTTTAATTCTTTTAATGGCCTGTCTTAAGTAGTGATAATTATCATATAACTCTGCGGTATCCCAAAAAGTAATGCCTTCAAAAAACGCTTCTGCTAACAGTTCCATTCCTTCATCCAGAGGTAGGTTTGCCTGAATAGGTCCCATTGGAAGGGTTCCAAAGCAAAGCCTGGATACGCTTAAACCGGAGCGACCCAGCTTGCAGTAGAAGCCCTGATTATTCATTTTGGGTTTGCTCAAGTTCCTTATCCAGATAAACTCTCACAATCTCTTCGAGAAGTTCATCCCTTTCAAGTTTTCGAATAATACTCCGCGCATTGTTATAACTGGTAATGTAGGTTGGATCTCCTGACAGTAGATAGCCCACAAGCTGATTAATAGGATTATAGCCTTTTTCTTTTAATGCCCCATAAACTTCGTTGAGCACGCTGCGCGCTTCATTCGCCTCTTCTTCCGCTTTTACATTAAACCTCATTGTATGACTCAAATTATTATTATTCATGGGGTACCCCTCCCAAATAAATGCCACCATGAAGCAGTAATACACGTTAACTAAAACGTGCTAATAACTCCTGTATTAATTTAGTTGTTTGTCTGCTGCTTTTGAACCAATGATAAAGTAAGAGAAAGCGCTTCAGGCAGTTTTGCTGGATCTTTTCCGCCCGCCTGGGCCAAATCAGGGCGCCCTCCGCCTCCACCGCCTACAATTTTTGCCGTTTCCCGTATCAAGTTACCCGCGTGATATCCCTTGCCGACTAAATCCCTGGTAACTGTAGCAGCAAGCATGACTTTATCATTGTGGACGGCTCCTAGCAAAACAACCCCACTGCCCAGCTTATCCCGTGCTCTATCCAGGTAATCTCGCAGTATTTCCATATTATCGGCTTCTACCTGGGCGCTTAAAACCGGTATTCCAAGTGTACGATCGGCGTTTTCTATTAATTCGTCTATTTTTTGCTGCAGCATCTGGCTTTGTAATTTTTTAACTTTTTGCGATAAGCTTTTCTGATCCTCAAACAGTTCTTGTATTTTGTGATGAATCATATCTGGTGAGCACTTTAATAATGTTGAAGCCTCATTCAAAACCGCTTCTTTTTGATTAAAATATTCAAAGGCACCTGTTCCAGTTAAGGCTTCTATACGACGCATCCCCGCACCGACACTGCCTTCCGATACGATTTTGATAACACCAATTTCACCCGTTGAAGAAACATGCGTGCCACCGCAAAGTTCAGTGGAAAAATCTTTTACCTGAACAACACGCACCTCGTCACCATACTTTTCATCAAACAGTGCGATGGCGCCCATTTCAATAGCTTTGTCCATCGGTGCAACCATGGTTTCCACTTTTTTATTTTCTAAAACTACGTCATTTACCGCTTTCGCAATTCTGTCAAGTTCAGAGGATTCCAGGTGGGTAAAATGCGTAAAGTCAAACCGTAAACGATCAGGAGCAACATATGAACCATACTGGTTAACATGGTCACCCAGTGTATCTTTTAGAGCTTTGTGAAGAAGGTGGGTTGCCGTGTGGTTTCTGGCAGTAGCCAACCGCTGATCTTCTTCAACCGTTGCATGAACCTCTTCCCCGGGCACAAATGTGCCTTCATTAATTGTTACCCGGAGTAATATCTGCTCATCCTGCCCGTAAAACGCATTAATTACAACAGCC
>SKMY01000230.1 GCA_007120815.1 Syntrophomonadaceae bacterium
ATTCCACGGATAGCTGTAACTCCCAGTCCTTCTTGAGCTTGTGCCGCTTCCTCTCCAGTTAAGTAAAAAAATACTGGTTCTGCAAACATCGCAATAGAGCGTTCAGCACCTTCCCTCGTATTTTCGTGGGCGCCTACCTCCAGCAGCATGGACAGGGGCAAAAGATCTTGATTGTAATTGCCTCTTGCCATAAAAATACCCTTTACCAGGCCAGGATTTCGTTCATCAACGACACCTTTTAGACTTTCAGCAAATTCGCGGATTGTTTGTACGTTCTGATTTTGCCTGCCTACGACAAATTGAATCTGTACGGTTTCTTCACCATTTACCTGGGCAATGTATTCTTCGGCGGGTACTGCATCCATGTGGATATCAAAAAGAACTCTTGAGCCATCTTTTATAAGCTCTTCGGCTGTTCTTCTTGAGCGTTGATAGGCCCCTGCATCATGGGGAACATGGGTTTCTTCAGAGAAGAGTACGTCCATTCCCTGTTCTTCCAGGGCCTGGACAAAAGAACGCCCAACTTCCAGGATGCCACCTCCCTCTATGAGAAATTCATCCCCGTCAGATGGAACATAGGATTCTGCACCGTGGGAATGAAATACACCCACAATAGGGTTATCTTGAACTTGTTGAGCCCACTGGGTTTCAGAAAACTCCCCTGCTGTCTCAATTAACACATTAAAACCGGGTGGGCCTGATAGCTGTACCTCTTCAACAAATTCAGCCCATGCCACATTTTCTTCAACCTCAATGACTCGGTACAGATAATTATCCTGGTTGATATATTCATCATCAACACTCATTACACGGGCGGTTCTTACAATATTCTGGCCAGTTTCTTTATCTTTCATGGTATAATACTGTTTGGTAAGGTGATCAACTTCTGTGTTTTCAAAATACTCAAAGATAGTGGTGGTATATTTTTCACCGCCCAACAGATAGTGTGGGCCTAAGAAAAGTAATACCGGTATAACTGTAAACAGGACCGCTAAAAGAATTAACTTTTTTGTGATGTTTTCTTGACAAGCCTTGATGTTTTTAAGCATGTTTTTCCCACCTGTATTTAAAATCTATTATTCTTCAGGCGTTTTTTCGCCCTCTATTTCGCTTGCCGGACCTTCATCGTGGTGATGATTATCCACGTCGGAGTTATCCGTTGGCTCATGTTCCTCATTGACTTTGTTAGTATTTGATAAATGGATTCTCTCCGCAGTTTCTCCGATAACTTCTGCCAGACCCAGGGCTATAATTCCGGCAAGAACCACCGCATCAAAGGCTCCAGCCCCTCCAATCACGATGCTAGGGGTTGCTCCAGCTGCCGCCATCTCCCATTGAGAAATCAGGTCATTAAAAACAACAGCTAATGTTCCAGCTATAAAGGCGCCCCTTCTGCTTCTTCCCGCTATATAACCGCTAACGCCGGCTATAATAGCAGTAACATAAAGGGGGTCCAGGAAAAAGTTATACGTGGGCTCAGCGGGCATCACTCTCATGAAAACAAACACAACTGCTGTTGCCGCAATTATTGCCATGATAACTCTGCGAATTTCGTGTTGTTGAGCCTTGGTAAATAAATAAATGACCAAAATCACGGGTATTAGACCGCCACCAATATTGAAAGCGACATTGCCTCCCAGTGGAATGTCGGGCAGAAAACCTCCGACGATGATGGCGATCAAAAAAAGGAGTGCAGTGCGATCGTTCATGCGTAAACGGTCAAGTGCTCTTTGGGCCAGCCCAAAATATATTAAGATAGACACAATGATTAAAATAATCATCCCGATACTCAAGTTATATCGCTTCCCTTTCACATACATTTTTACATGCAGGTTTAGATTAACCATAACTAACACGATTTATTCTTGGTTTAAACGTCCTTTGACCTTCCGTGAAAACAGAATGAATCCCGACTAAAGAAAGCCGGGATTCATTTTATAATGTTTTAAGGTTAAGTGCTCATCGTATACGCTTGTTTATGGCATATATTTCTGTTTTACTCCTTGGAACTATCATTATTAAACAAATCACCAAAAACGTCTCCCAAAGTGACCCCTTGATTATCATTCTCGGATGAAGTCTGGTTAGCATGCGCAGAGAAGTCCCTAGGAGCCGGGCGAGCTTCTTTTATGCTTAAACTGATTCTTTTACCTGTGGGATTGATGTCTAGTATTTTTGACTCAACCTCATCGCCTTCCTGCATGATTTCAGAAGGGTGTTTTACATGGAAGTCAGCCATTTGGGAAATATGAACCAGTCCTTCAACACCGGGCATTAATTCAACAAAAGCCCCAAAATTTACGATACGGGTTACTTTGCCTTTTACGATATCTCCATCGCTAAATTGCTCACTTACCTGGGACCATGGATCCGGTTGGGCCTGCCTGATGCTTAAACTAATTCTCTCCTTTTCAGGAATAACTTCAAGGACTTTTACCTTAACTTCTTGGCCAACACTAAGCACCTCTTGAGGATGGCCTACTCGCTGCCAGGATACTTCTGAGATATGCACCAACCCATCAATACCACCAACATCAACAAAAGCACCGAATTCGGTCAAACGCTTAACCGTGCCGTTGATAATCTCATTTTCCTGCAGGGTATTGATTGTTTGTTTCTTTTGCTCATCAGCCTCTTCTTCTAGCAATTTTTTCCGCGATAAAATAACCTTATCTCTTTCTCTGTTTAGCTCGATGATTTTAAACGTTATGGTCTGTCCCAAAAATGTTTGGAAGTCAGGAATGTACCTTACATCCACGAGGGAACCGGGCATAAAACCTTCGATGCCACTTCCCAAATTTACGATTATTCCAGCTGAAACAACATCTTTAACAATACCTTCCATGCTTTGTCCGCTTTCTAATGCTTCCGTTAGTTCTTTCCAGCGCCTTTCCCGTGCTAATCGTTTTTGCGAAACTATGATCTTATCTTCCTGCTCATTTATCTTTAGGATAAGAATATCAATATCATCGCCTTCGGAAAAAGTTTCTTTTAAAGTTGAACCACCTTCTAATAAAACCTCTGCTTTTGGTAGTACTGCATCCGATTTCCAACCGACATCAACCAACAGCTGGTCATCATCAACCAACACAATCTTCCCTGTAACAACATCACCAGGACGATACTCCTTAACTTCCTGCTGATACGTGAAGCTCTCTTCTGGCTTGTTTTCTAAATTCTCATTTTCCATGCGAACCATAACCTCCTTTATCGTCCAATCTGGGGTTGAAGCACCCGCTGTTACCCCAACTTTTTTGATTCCCACCAACCACCGATTGGACACCTCTTTTGCCTCGGTAATCTGGTAGGTTTTTTTTATTTCTAGGCAAACCTGTGCCAGTTTTATGGTGTTAGAACTTTTCCTATCACCTACAACCAGCATCAAGTCTACCGTAGAAGCCAGTTTAGCTGCTGCATTTTGCCGCAACATGGTCGCTTTACATATGGTTTTATACGTATCAAGTTCGGAATACATCTTTTTCAAGGTTTCTGCAACATGTAAAAATTCTTTTTCCCTCTGCGTGGTTTGAGAGATTAATACAGCTTTTCCAGGTATTATTAAATGAGATAAACTGTCATACTCGCATGGTGGAATGACCATGGCCCCTTCTCCTGCCCATCCAAGTAAAGCTTGTACTTCAGGATGTTCACGATTGCCATATATCAAAATAATATATCCTTTTTTAGAAAAATTGTGAGCAATTTTTTGCAACCGTTTAACGTATGGGCAAGTTGCGTCTATAACTTCGATGTTTGGTTGTTTGGACAGGTGTTCAAATATGGCCGGTGTAGCACCATGCGTTCGAATGATAACTGTTCCACTTTTAATTTCTTCCAGGTTGGAAAAGATTTTTACGCCCTTTTCGGCAAGAAAAGTCGTCACTCTTTCATTATGAACAAGGGGTCCAAAGGTGCTAACTTCTTTTCCCAATCCAACATGATGCAGTGTCAACTCTAGCGCGTTTTTTACACCGTCACAAAATCCAGCATGTTCAGCTAAATAAACCTGGATTCTTCATAACCTCCTATTAAAGTGTAATCCATTGTTTTTTTATTCCATCCATAATTTTATTGGATACCTGATCCAATATTCCCTTTCCGTTTCCTTCAAAAGATACCGGGGGACCAATCGATACCTTAACCGGTTTAAATAATTTAGACGGCCATTTAATGGCAACAGGCACAACCGGTTTTTGGCTTTTTAATGCAATTAATGCAGCACCCTGTAATGGTTTTCCAAGTTCCCCGGTTTTTATACGCGTCCCTTCGGGAAATAATCCTATAATGCCGCCTTTTTCCAAAATATCCAGCGCATGTCGTATTGCTTTGCGGTCAGCCGTGTTACGTCTTACCGGAAAGGCGCCAAGTTTTTTTATGACCCACCCAAGCGCAAAAATATTGAACAGTTCTTCTTTGGCCATAAAATGAACTTGGTTATGAGCCGGCACAATGCAACCCGTGAGCGGTGGATCAAACCAGCTTGTGTGATTGGCACAAACAATAAACGGACCATTGTGAGGCAAGTTTTCTTGTCCAACAATATTGTAGCCGTAAAATACTCTAAAAAAAATAGTAAAGGTGAAGCGAATAAAACGGTAAACAGACATTATCTGACCTCACTCGAAGAATCCTTTTCCCTGCAGATTTTGATCTGCAGTGGTTATGATTTCAATTAGTTTTTGAACAACTTCTTCGAGGGTGAAGGATGTTGTATCAATGACAATAGCATCATGAGCAACGCTTAAAGGTGCGTCCTCTCTTTCCTGGTCAATGCGATCCCGTGTGGAAATTTCCTTCAGCAATTGGTCAAAAGGCACTTCAATATTTTTATCTTTCATCTCTAACCATCGTCTTTTGGCCCGTTCTTCAATATTTGCTGATAAAAAAAATTTAAACGGCGCATCGGTCATGACATTCGTACCGATATCGCGACCTTCCATTATGATACCACTGGTATTCTTGGCAATATCCCGCTGAAGAAGGACCAGTTCTTTCCGTACGCTTGAAGACTTAGCAAC
>SKMY01000266.1 GCA_007120815.1 Syntrophomonadaceae bacterium
CTCTTTTCCTTCAACTTGCTCCTGTACCAGAAATCCTTCCAACCCTTCTCCGGCCAGTTGTATGAGATGATCGCATTTCTCCTGAACCTCTTGCGCACTATTTAAGCCAGCTATGACCCCACCATGTTCAGTTTTATGCAGCCACTTGGAAGTAACAGCCTTCAGAACAACGGGAAACCCCAAGCTCTCAGCAGATTTAAGCGCTTCCGGGGTATTTTGTGCATATTTAGTATTCGCTATTGGCACCCCATAATCATTTAGATGTAAAAGCGCTTCCAGACCTAAAATGTTTTTGTTTTCATGTTTTCTGATCATAGTATTCCTGTAAAATGGCTTTTTCCCTTTTTCTTTTTCTTTGAGTGTTTTCACGGACTGATTGGTCAACTTCGAATAGCGGTGGGCTGCACCAAGGCCTCTTACCGCTCTTTCAATGGATGGGAAAGTAACCGTAAGAGGCAGGCTTTCAAATTTTTCCCTTTCCTGCCATGTATGTTCGCCGTAAATCCATAAAGAAAGGGGTTTCTTGATTTGAGTAGAATTAACATGCTCTTTGAGCAGGTTATACAGTTTAGGGTAGCAGTTGAAATCTTTGTGCAGAGGTGACGATACGGCGACATGGCCAATAATAACGCCGCCGATATCTTCTCTTTGCCAAAAATCTTTTAAAGTCATTTCAAGCACGTTAAGATAATCTTTGTTTAGTCCCACGGGCCACATATCAACAGGATTTCCCAGTTCAAACCATTCAGGTGAGAACTCCTTGAGCTTTTTCATGATTCTATCGGATAGAGGTGGTGTATTTAATCCTTCCTTCTCACAGGCGTCCACCCCCAGGATTCCGGCCCCGCCAGATCCAGTAATTATGCCAATATTTTCGCTGGCCATTGGGGGAAATTTAAGCAGAGATTTAATATAATCCTTAAACTCCGTTGTATCATTCGCCCTTATGATTCCAGCACGCCGGAAAGCAATATCAAAAATTTCGTCTTCACCGGTTAGGGAGCCGGTGTGGGAAAGCGCTGCGTTGGCGCCTTTAGCGCTGCGTCCTGTTTTAAGTACTATGATAGGTTTTTTCTGAGTGACCCTGCTTGCCGTTTCTAAAAAAGCTTTTCCCCGCTTTAGTCCTTCCATATGCATAGCAATCACTTTGATTTCGGGATCATCTTCTAGATATTCCAGCACATCCACGTAATCTACATCGCTCATATTACCAAGATCTATTGTTTTTCCCAGGTTGTTATCGATAAAGTTATCTTGTCCTATTTGTAAAATTCCTGTTTGCGCAATGACTGCAAGGGGGCGAGGTTCAGAAGGGCGAGAAACTTCTATAAAAGCGCTGGTAAAACCAGAAAAAGTGTTGATCACTCCCATCGTATTGGGTCCAACAATCCTCGCTCCACTAATTTTAGCTAATCGAACGATTTCTTTTTGCAGTTCTTTTCCTTTTTCATCTGCGTCACTAAAACCCTGGCTGATAATGATGTAGTTTTTTATTTTATTGTTTAAGCACGCTTTAAAATTTTCAAGTACCCGGTCTCTTCCCAAAGAAATAATTGCCACATCCACATTCTCAGGAAGATCATTAATTGAAGAAAAGGCTTTTAAGCCGGCGATTTCATTTGCCCTGGGGTTAATGGGGTAGACTCTTCCCTTATATCCAAAGCGCAGAAGTATTTCAGCAATATTATTATTCCCCTCACCTGTTCTTCTTGGTGCTCCGATGATCGCTACAGATGATGGGTTAAAAAAAGAATCCATCTGCTTATCCTCCAATCTGTATCTACTCAGCCATTGTCTTTGATAAAGTCAGAAAGAGGGTATTCACCCTCTTTTATTATCCTGACTATTTCATTTTCCTGCTCATAAACAGTGTTTTATATCAGCTCATAAGGTTTTGGGCAATGACAATTCTTTGTATCTCGTTAGTGCCTTCGTAAATCTGCATGATCTTGGCATCCCTCATGTATTTTTCCAGGGGGTATTCCTTGGAATACCCGTAACCTCCGTGTACCTGCACGGCTTCCACGGTCACCCGCATGGCTACATCACCGGCAAAGCATTTGGACATGGCCGATTCCGTGGAAAAGCGCACGCCTTTTTGAGAAACCATGTATGCTGCCCGGTGGATCAGGAGCCTGGCGGCGTCAATTTCCATGGCCATGTCGGCCAGCTTGAACTGGATAGCCTGAAACTGGGCAATGGGGCGGCCAAACTGCTCTCTTTCCTTGGCATATTTTAAGGCTTTTTCGTAAGCCGCCCTGGCCACACCCAGGGCCATGGCACCGACCATGGGCCTGGAGATATCCAGGGTGGTCATGGCTATCTTGAAGCCTTCGCCTTCTTCACCCAACCTGTTGCTGACAGGCACGCGAACGTCTTCAAAAAATACTTCAGACGTGTTGGAGGCGCGTATGCCCATTTTGTTCTCTTTTTTACCGGCGGAAAGCCCCGGCGTTCCTTTTTCAACCACAATGGCAGTAAGGCCTTTAAGCCCCTTGCTTTTATCTACGGTGGCAAATACAGTATAGATATCTGCAAAACCACCGTTGGTGATAAAACACTTGCTGCCATTGATGACGTACTCATCGCCCTCCCTGCGGGCTACAGTTGCCACGGAGGCGGCATCGGAACCCGCGCCCGGTTCTGTTAAGCAAAACGCCGCAAACTTGCCTTCGCTTAAGGGCGTTAAAAACTTCTTTTTCTGCTCATGGTTTCCGCCGATGAGGATGGGATAGGACGCAAGAGAATTGGCTGCAGCCCCGGTGGTTATGCCGGCACAACCCCTGGCCAGCTCTTCAATAACCAGGCAGGCCGTGATCATGTCCAGCCCCGACCCGCCGTATTCCTGTGGGACCGTCATGGTGCTAAAACCCTGCAAAATCATATCTTGCAGCAAGTCCATGGGCACTTCATTTTTTTCATCATATTCCGCCGCAACGGGTTCAATCTTGTTTTCTGCATAATCCCGGGCCATTTTTTGCATGGTTAATTGTTCTTCTGTAAGCGAGAAATTCATATCTTAAACCTCCTTTTTTTAGTTGTACTGATAAAAACCGCGTCTTGATTTTCGGCCAAAGTGACCGGCCCTGACCAGTTTTCTCAAAAGCGGGCAAGCCCGGTACTTGGAGTCACCGGTTTCCTTGTGCAGCGTGTCAATAACCATGAGTAACGTGTCAAGGCCAATCAGATCAGACAGGGCAAGAGGGCCAATGGGATGGTTTGCCCCAAGGACCATGCCCTTATCGATATCTTCCGCGCTGGCGATTCCCTCCTGCAAAACAAAGATGGCTTCGTTGATCATGGGGACCAGGATGCGGTTGACAGCAAAAAGCGGTGCTTCCTCCACGGCAATCGGTTCTTTGCCCAGCTTGCGTGATACGTCTAGAGCCAAATTAAATATTTCGTCGGACGTGTCGCTTCCCTTGATGACCTCTACCAGCTTCATTACAGGCACGGGGTTAAAAAAGTGCATACCGACCACTTTTTCCGGCCTTTTTGTGGCAGAAGCAATTTCTGTAATGCTCAGACCGGACGTGTTTGAAGCCAGTATTGTCTCCGGTTGGCAGGTTGAGTCCAGCCTGGCGTACAGGGTTTTTTTAGCCTCCATGTTTTCAAAGATGGCTTCTATGACCATGTCTACATCTGCCAGGTGTTCAAGGTTGGTGGTAATGGCGATCCTGCCCAGGATAGCTCCCATATCTTCTTTTGTCAGGCGGCCTTTTTCGACATTCCGTGACAGGTTTTTTTCGATGCCTTTTAATCCTTTTTCAATAAATGTTGTTTCAACATCGTTTAAAAGCACATCGTAACCTGCCTGTGCTGCGACCTGAGCGATACCGCTGCCCATTAAACCTGCTCCAATTACGCCTACTTTTTTGATTTCCACCCGCTATCTCCTCCTTTATAAATACTTAATATTTCCTCACTACTAAGGACTAACACTAACTTATGGGCAGTTTTCAATTAACATGGACATGCCCATCCCTCCGCCAACGCAAAGGGAAGCCATGCCCAGGGTGATGTCTCTTCTTTTAAGCTCATAAATTAAAGAAGTGGTTATCCTGGCACCGGTTGCGCCTACAGGATGTCCTAACCCGATGCCGCTGCCATTCACGTTAACAATATCCCTGTTCAAACCGAGCAGTTTTTCGCAGGCCAGGTATTGCGCTGCGAAGGCTTCGTTTAACTCGATTAACTGGATATCATCTAAAGAAATGTTCGCTTTTTTCAGCAACTTTTGAGTTGCCGGAACCGGCCCATAACCCATTAGCCACGGCTCAACGGCTGCCCAGGCATAAGACACGATGCGTGCCAATGGTTTAATGCCCAGTTCCCGGGCTTTGGATTCTTTCATTAATACCACTGCGGCAGCACCGTCGTTAAGTCCTGAAGAATTGCCTGCCGTGACAGTGCCTTCTTTCTTAAATACGGGAGGCAGCTTGGTTAAATCCTCCATTGTTAAATTGCCCCGGGGATGTTCATCTTTATCAACAATTTTGGTTCCTTTTCGAGTCGTGATTTCAAACGGCATGATCTGGCTGTCAAAATAACCTTTTTCCATTGCCTGGGCCGCATTCTGGTGGCTTCTTAAGGCGACTTCATCCTGCTCCTCCCGGGTAATATGATACTTTTCAGCCAGGTTTTCTGCCGTCACACCCATGATGACGTTATAGTTGGGGTCGTGCAGCAGTTCCCAGAGTGCGTCCGTCATTTCACCGTGCTGAAGGCGCTTGCCCCAGCGTGCATCTTTTAGAGCATACGGGGCAGAACTCATCCCTTCTGTACCGCCTGCCACAACAATTTCGGTATCTCCCAGGGCAATTTCTTGAAAACCGCTGACAATGGCCTGCATACCGGAGCTGCATTGCCGTTGAATGGTAAAGGCCGGTGTTTCTAGGGGAATGCCGGCTTTTATCGCTGCCATACGGGCGATATTGGCTTCATCATATCTCATGATACAGTTACCCAGGATCACTTCGTCGATTTGTTCCGGTTCCAGTTTTGATCGTTTGAC
>SKMY01000012.1 GCA_007120815.1 Syntrophomonadaceae bacterium
CATGCGCCCACCGGCTCCGCCGGCAATGAAGAAAACCCGTTTAGAACGGGTGGGTTTTTTCTGGGGTATGCTGACCATCCAGGGCATGATGGCCGTTAGAAACCTCTCCAGGAACCGCGGCCGGACTTTTTTTATATTCCTGGGAATTGCCATTAGCAGCGCCGTGGTGGCCATGACCTGGTCCTTGGGCGATATGATTGACAAGCTGGTGTTTTACCAGTTCGAACGGGTGGAAGTGTACGATGCCAAAATGACTTTGAACACCCCCATGGATCGCAACAGGGGGGAAGGGGAGCTCCAGAGGCATCCTGAGATAACCCGGGTGGAACCGTTGCTGGAAGTGCCGGTATCCCTGTCCCACCGTTGGTTGAAAGAAGATATCCTGCTACTGGGTATCCCCCGGGAGTCCAGGCTGTTCAACATTTTAGACGCCAGGGGTAACCGGGTTGAGCCCTCGGAAAAAGGGCTTATCCTCTCCGAACGCCTGGCGGATAAACTGGCTGTTACAGTTGGGGCAAGTTTGGATATTGAAAGCCCCCTGTTTCGACGGGCAGACCAGGTGCACCGGGTGCAGGTGGTGGAGGTAATCCCTCAATACCTGGGGATGAATGCGTACATGGAGATCACTGCAGTGGAAGAACTCCTGGCGCAGGGCCATCTGGCGACGTCATTTATGGTTAACCTGGCAGACCCGGAAGGAAACCAGGAAGGCGCTGCGGGGGCAGGCGGTGTCTCCGTTCTTCGGGACCGCTATCGTGAAAGTGAAAGGGTAGCCGGTGTTGACAGCGGAACGGAGCGGATCAAGCAGGCCCGGGACTTAATGGAAACATTTGGTGTCCTTGTCTATCTCTATGTTTTTATCGGGGTAATAATCTGTTTTTCCATCATCTACAGCTCCAGCTTTATTGTCCTTTCAGAACGCAGCCGGGAGCTTGCTTCCATGATGGTACTTGGGATGACACCGCGAGAGGTGTTTTCCGTGATTACCTTTGAACAGTGGTTTATCAGCATATTTGCCATGGCGGTAGGGATGCCCCTGGCCCAGCTCATGCAGTGGGGGTTTGCCCGGGAGATGAGCACGGACCTGTACAGCCTGCCTGCGGAGTTATCGTCCAGTTCATTTTTCATGGCTTTGCTGGTCACGTCCCTGTCCATCTGGTTAGCCCAGCGGTTTGTTTTGAGCAGAATAGAAAAGCTTAGCTTGGTTGAGGTACTAAAAACGAGGGAGTAAGCGAAAACTGGAATCCTGGATATTCTGAGGAGGCGCTTCGTGTGAAAAAAAAGTGGAAAATTATTTTAGGAGCCCTGGTCCTGATGGCTGCTGGAGGGTTTGTCCTTTCCCAGTTGCTGCAGGACCCGGAGGTCGACGTCACGCGCGTTGAATTAACCGGAATAAAGAGGAGCTTTACAGAAGAAGGCCTGGTGGTGCCGCGGTACGAGCGAACGATATATGCGCTGCAAACCGCCCGGATTAAAGAACTGCCTGTCCGGGAAGGCGACCGGGTGGAGCGCGGCGACCTTCTGGCTGTTCTGGATGACACTGAACTAAGGTTTTCTATTGAAGCGCTGAAGGCCCAGTTGAGCAGCCTGGAGGGTGAAAAACTGCTGCTGGAGGAAGAGCCCGGCCCGGCTCAGCAGGAAAGTTACAAGCTCCGGGTTGAAGAGGCGGAAAATAACCTGGAAGCGGCAAAGCGGAACCTGGAGAGATTGGAAAGACTCTACCGGGAAGGATACCTTATCGGGGTAAAGGAAGCGGAAGAAAACCTGGTATCAGCCCAACGGCACTACAATCGGGTGAAACAGCTCTACGAAGAGGCCATCGCCCCCCGGGCCGAATACGAAGAAGCCCGGGACATGGTGACAAAAGCGGAGAACTATCTTTCCCAGCAGGAACATGCCTTAAAGGTGTTTACTGAGGCAGAATACGAGAAAGCTGAAGAGCTGGTGAAGCAAGCAGAGTACACCCTGGCCCAACAGGAAAAGGCCCTGCTGGTTTTGCACGAATCTTACCGGCCACCTGAGGGAAGCAGGGAAATCATTGAAGCCCAAAAAAAGGCCATCCAGGCCCAGGTGGACCTGGCAAAATACCAGCAGAACCATTATCGTCTTACCGCACCCATTAGCGGAAGAGTCGTTGATATTCATGCCAGGGAAGGAGACATAGTGAGCCCCCAGGTTCCCATCATGAGATTATTTCAAGAGGACGATTACCGGGTAGAAGTTATGGTGCTGACCCGCGATATTTACGATATTGCTCCGGGCATGCCGGTTAAATTAATCCTGGAGCTACGGGATAGAGAACGGGTTTTTCCCGGAGAAGTCCTGGAGATTTCGCCCTACGCCGAAAAGGGCTATTCGCCCCTGGGCCTGGAAGAAGAGCGGGTAAAAGTAACCGTCGCGCCTGAGATTCCTGGGGATATCCGGGTGGCATCGGGTTACAGGCTGGATGTCGAATTTACCACAGAAGAACATGACGGGCAAATTGTGGTGCCTAAAACGGCCCTCTTTACTCACCAGGGTGAAGATGCCCTGCTGGTGGTTGAAAACGATCATTTGACTCTCCGAATTGTTGAAACGGGGCTGGAAACCCGGCAGGAGGTTGTGATTCGAGAAGGGCTGAAAGAAGGGGAACTGGTTGTCCTGGACCCCCAGTTAATTACGGTTGATGAAGGCGCTCGGGTGTCTTACTCCATTGCTGGAGAAGAAAAATAGTGTGGACGGGCCGTCGCGGAAAAGGGTTTTTCACATCAGGCAAAACTTTTTGGCTTGTTAACCGTCATATATAGTATAGGACAGTTATATGGTGCTGCTGACAACTCGACGATCAGTATCCAGACATGCGCTTCAAGTAGTTACAGTGAAGATATTAAGGTAGAAAAGGGGGGGGTGACGTTAGGAGATTAAGCAAGCTGCATAGATGACCTGCCATTGATGGCGATTGGCAAGATTTTAAAAAGAGTGCTCAGGACGATTTGTAAGCGAAGCTGCGGGGACGGTTCTGGCGCTTCCGGAGCGAAGCGAAGGACCGAAGGGAAAGCGATAGAGAACCGTCCCCCTGCTTTGCGGTGTGAACGGAATAATAAAAGGGTTGAGACAGCAGTTACTAAAAAGATACATACGCCGCCGATAATAAGAAAATGGGAGTGATCGTGTTGATGTTGAGAACAAAAAGATGGATGAAGGTAACCGTGATAGCACTGGCGCTTTTTATGGTACTGCCGCTGGTTGGCTGCAATGAAGAGGCGGCACCCTTAAAAGAGGGCTATATCAAGAGCCTGGAAATTGAGTCATGCAGGAGCAGCTCAACTATGTATGTAACGAACAACGTCCCGAAAGATCAGCTCAGCCAGGAGGCCCTGGCCGTTTTTTCCTTCCTGGAAAAGGGCCTTTTCATGCATGTTGACATGGCCGGCTTGCAGTCCATGGAAATTACCCTGACACCGGGTGATGATGATCTTTTGAGATTGTCGGAAATCTGGACCTACCCCGAGGATCCCGCCCTTCAGTTTATCATGGACGGGGGCCGTTTTGCCATGAAAACTTCAGCTGATCCTGCTTTCCTGGTGATGGATCCAGCCGAGGCCTTTCTGTTTGACCCGGCTGCGGGGGTAGACTTCGCCAGCCTGTTCGGGGATGATTACACCACTGAACAGGTGAAAAGGGTGATGGAATTTTTCACTCCCTTCATGCAGGATTTCGACTACTCTTTGTCCCGGGTAGAGCAGCTGGGTACCGTTGAATTGGAACTGCCTGACGGCACCATCGAAGCCCAGGGCATTAAAGTGCACCTGGACCTGGAAGAAGTACTGGCGCTGCTGGTTTACTCCATGGAATACCTGGCTGAAAGTAAAGCGTTCAAAGACTACCTGGAATTTTCCATGCGGGATAATTTTGATAGAATGGTGGAGTCCGGCCTGGTTCCCCCCGATGAACTGCCCACGGAAGAAGAAATCGAAGAGATGACCGAGATGGCCTACGGGGAATTCCAAAAGGTCATTCTTCAGGGGGTCGAATACCTGGAACAGGTTTCACCTGACTCGCTGTATGAGGAGTTTGGCCTGGAGTTTGACGCCACTGAAGAGTACTACCTGGATGGTGATGGATATATCAGAAAAACCCGCAGCGTATACCACATTAAAGCCGAACACGAAATGCTGGCAGAACTGCTAGGAACCCCTGTGCTGGACATCACCGTGAAATCAGAGCAGATGGTATGGGATATTAATCAGCCCGTCGAGGTTAATTTTCCACCGGAGGAAAAACGGGTTTCCTTCTTCGCTTTAATGTCAGATCCGGAGCAGGTCATGGAAATGGAAGATGGCCCCATGAAATCTCTGAGTACCTTGATAGCCGGGTTTGCTGCATACGCATACATGGGACCTCCCGAGATTACTGAAGAGGAAATAACCGTCAGGCAGTTTTTAATGATTGATCTGGAGACGGGGGATATCATGAAAAACGGTGAGCCCATGGAGATGGATGTTGAACCCTACCTGGAAAACCAAACCCTCATGGTACCGTTTCGTGACCTGGCCGAACTGGCAGGAGGGACTATTATGTGGTTAGCGGATACCCGGGAAGTTCACTTCTTTGGGGATAACTTGGAAATGAAATTTGCTGCAGGGAGCACCCAGGCCCTGGTAAACGGCCTGCCTGTTGATTTAGAGGAGCCCGTTGTTTTAAAAAACGGAAGGGCCATGGTTCCGTTGGAACTGGCAAGCATGCTGGCCTTGAATGTTTTTGTTGAAGGAAATATGGCGTTCTTCGGTTTTTAAAAAACCGAAGAACGCATGAGGAAGCACGGGGACGGTTCTCTTGCTTCCTTTTTTCGCTTTCTTTCTTCCCGGGTTGTATGGATACGGGGTTTCGGCGCATTCATTCTGGTGGTTTCAGGATAAGTTGAAGGAAGCAAGAGAACCGTCCCCGTGCTTTCGTGCACCAAAACCCGGGTTTTTGTGCTAAAAATTTATATGCTAAAAATA
>SKMY01000100.1 GCA_007120815.1 Syntrophomonadaceae bacterium
TAACCTAACAGTTTTTGCGAAAAACCATAAGACAACTGCGGTAAATGGAGTGACAGGAGTCATTTCTTCAGAAAGCAGCTACATCAATATCAGTCAAAACAGTTCAACTTTTGGAGACATTCTTCCTGACGAGATAATGGAAAGTAACTCATCTTACATCTTGGACATAGCACCAAACGCGCCTTCGAGCTACCGAGCCCTGATAACTTTGAGCCTTACGGCATCAAGCATATTATAGATTTTGCCTTCTTTGACTGGTACCCCCTTTGGGCAGCAGGGCAGGTTGTTATTCTGGCCCTGGTCATCTACCTGCCGGTTTCCTACTGGAAATTGTATGACCGTTCCTTCCCCCGCTGGTTCAGCATTGAATATTTGATCTTCGCCCCCCTTTCCCGGTTGGCCTTTTGGTTTGTCTGCCGCTCGGGAAAATATGTGGACACATCGGTGAACTCGGTTTACCTGAAACTGGCGGGCAGCTTTGTGAATATGTGCAGCTATGTGGGGGCTTTTGACAGCAACCTGGACCAAATCTATGAGAGCTCCAGCCGGTCGGCTTTTCAACTGGTGGAAAAAAGCAAGCAGTTTGATGATGCCCTAAACACGGCCTATGAACGCACCGGCAACACGGCCCGGGACCTGGCGGATCGTACCACCCGGTTTGATGGGGCCATAAACAAGGCCTATGAATCCACGGGAAAAACAGCCCGTCAGTTTGCAGAACGCACCACCCGGTTCGACCAGGCCCTGGATAAATCCTATGAAGACACGGGAAAGGCCGCCCGGCATTTGGCCGGCGGGTTGAAACGGTTTGATGACGTAACCGGCGAAAAGCCGGAACAAGAAGCCGCTGCAGGAAAAGAAAAAGAAAAGGCGGTTGCGGGCCAAACTGAAAAGGACAGGGAAAGGAAAAAAGCCAAGGCCGGGATAAACCCCATGGACTGGAGCATCAAAAACATTAATTTCGACCAGCTGCTCATGGCCATCATGCTGGGCATTGTTATTTTTATCCTGTTCTATTTTGCACGGGGCCTTGTCAACCTTTAGCGTGCCGGGTCTGGTCAGGCTTGCCGGGCTTACCCGGCCTTCCTGGGGCTTGAAAGAATCTTGCCTAACCTGTTTAAAAGTGATAGTATGAAATGGAGTTTCCGCTTCCCGGTATCGGCTCCGACTGCCCTTCAAGCGGCTGAAGCCGACCGCAGCGGTAAGAATGGAATTATTCTTTCCCGATGTTTGCTCCGGCAGCTCTTGGCGAAAGCAAGGGCGCCTGTTTAAGTACGGCAATTGAGCTTCCATTTCCTGGGATTTGATGAGAATGTCAACTAGATGATGTTAAGGAGCAGGCCAATGATGATGAGACAGATCAGGACCCGATGGGCGGCATGTATCCTTCTGGCTTTTACCGTCGCGCTGGTTTTTTCCGGCTGTTCAGAAAAAAGCAGTGATGGACGGGAAACGCGAAGCCGCCTGGTAATGGATACCAAGGTTGATGTGACCCTGTTTGGCGTAAGCAGCCGGGAAGCCACGACCGTTGCCAACGAGATGTTTTCAGAGATGGAACGATTGGAAAGCATCCTGAGCCGCCATATTCCCGGCAGCGATATCAGTCGTATTAACGATGCAGCAGGGAAAAGCTGGGTTAGTGTGGAACCAGAGACCATAGCGGTCTTAAAAGAATCCATGACAGCAGCCCAGTTAACCGAAGGGGTATTTGACCCCACGGTGGGGGTTTTGCTGAGGTTGTGGGGTTTTGGAACGGACGACCCCAGGGTTCCGTCCCCCAATGAGTTGGAGCAGGCCCTGGAGCGGGTGGGTTATGAATATATTGAAATCGATGAGGAAAACAACAAGGTATTTCTGTCTCAAACCGGTATGAACATCGATGTAGGCGGTATTGCTAAGGGCTATATTGTGGACCGGGGCCAGGAGATAACGGCCAAAGCCGGGGTTAAAGCGACCTTTATTAACGCCGGTGGGGACATTAGCATACGGGGTTCCCGCCCCCAGGGGGGCAAGTGGAGAGTAGCCGTTCAGGATCCGAATAACCCCCAGGAATGGGTTGCTATTATTGAAATGGAAGAAGGTAGTATCGCCACCTCAGGAGACTACCAGCGATTTTTTGAAGAAGACGGTGTCATCTATCACCACATTCTGGATCCCTTCAGTGGATTTCCGGCGCGGCATGTCTCCAGCGTAACCATAACAGGGCCGTCAACCTCCATGGTGGACGCCCTGACCACCGGGATCTTTGTATTAGGCGTGGACCGGGGCCTGGAACTCCTGGAGGCGCTGCCCGGGTATGAGGGAATGATCGTGGATGTCGATGGCGAGATAGTGATTACGGTCGGGCTGGAAGATGATGTGGAAATCCTATAGTAAAAGAATGGAGTTTCCGCTTCCCCGGTATCGGCTCCGGTTGCTCTTCGCGGAAAGCGCCAAGGCTTAAGTTCAAGCTCCCGCCGGCCGACCTGCAAACTTAAGCGTCCTGCTACGGTTGCAGGCGGCGGGCGTCCATGCCCGCCGGGCCGTCTTTAAGCTTTCACATCGCCAGGCGCTTTTAACCGCTCGACAAAGTCGCCGCTACAGGGAAGGCGGACCTCCTCCAACAGGGTGAGCGGGTAAAAAAACCCATTTTCATCCCCTGTTGTGTTTTAGCTCGC
Organism: Syntrophomonadaceae bacterium; assembly: GCA_007120815.1. Next base: position 2,658 of record SKMY01000100.1, read on the forward strand.
AAGGGCCTTCAGTCGCCGGGCGCCTTTGGCCATAGGCACCAATGTCGCCGGACGAATGCACCAGCTCCCCGGGTAGGGGGATGTAAGACCGGTATCGGCTCTGATATCTTATTAGTAATAATGGATAAAGGTGGTTGCTATGGAAAAAGGAAAAACCTTTCGCATGGTTTACCTGGGGCTGTTGATCGCCTTTGCCGTGGCGGTTCACACCATTGAAGCGGCGATACCCGTACCGATACCCGTCCCTGGGATTAAGCTTGGGCTGGCCAACATCATTACCTTGTTAACCCTGGTTTTATACGGCACGAAGAGCGGTCTGGCGGTAGCTTCTTTGCGAACTATTATGGGAAGCCTGCTGATAGGCAACTTTTTGGCCCCGGGCTTCTATTTGAGTTTCGGTGGAGCTGTAACCAGTGCTCTGGTCATGGGCTTGTTCATGATTTTTTGCCGTTCGGGTAAAATGACATTAATCTCTGTTAGCGTGGCCGGTGCCGTCACATTTAACGTGGTGCAGCTGGCCCTGGCATCTATTCTGGTGCAAAATTTTATTCTCTTTCGGGGGTACCTGCCTGTTATGCTGCTGCTGGCTGTACCCATGGGAATATTTACCGGCGCAGCGGCTATCTTCCTGGAAAACGTGGCAGGCCGGGTTGGCATAAAAATGGACCAACCGGCGGGCTAATCATACATGGATAAGAGGTGCTTAAATGGAACCGATCATTTTGGCGTCGGCTTCTCCGCGCAGGGCAGCGCTACTGCGGCAGATCGGGATCCCCTTTTACGTTAAGGCTGCTACCTACCAGGAGCCGGATATCAAAGACCTGGAGATGGTGGAGGGCATTGCCCTGGAAAAGGCCCGGGAGATAGCCGGTGGGCATCCTGGAACCATCGTGCTGGGCGCTGATACCGCGGTGAGCTGTGGGGGGCGTTTTTTGGGCAAGCCCAAAGACCCTGAAGAAGCCGCGGAAATGCTTCGAGCCCTCAGCGGGCGGGAGCACCTGGTGGCCACGGGCATTGCCCTGATGTGGGAAGGCCGGGTCTTAACCGATCGGGAAGATACCCGGGTTTGGCTCAGGGACCTGGATGAAGAAGAAATAGCGGGCTATGTCGCCTCGGGTGAGCAAGAGGACAAGGCCGGCGCGTACGGGATTCAAGGAAAGGCAGCGGTTTTTGTGGAACGAATGGAAGGGTGCTATTTTAATGTGGTTGGGCTTCCCCTGGCCCTTCTGGTTCAAACGCTTAAAAAATGGGGGGTTTCTATCTGGTAGAAGGGAGGAGATGAAGGCGGCAAGAAAATATACTATAAAAGACCTGCCAGTGAATGAACGACCTCGTGAAAAAATGAAAGAACTCGGGCCTGAAAAACTTTCCAATGCCGAACTCCTGGCGCTGATTTTGCGGACAGGCTGTCAGGAAGAGACAGCTATCCGCCTGGCTGAACGAATCATCTTCGAAGCTGGAGGGCTGCGTTTCCTTCCGGATTACACCCTGGAAGAGCTTCAAAAAATTAGAGGAATCGGCCTGGCTAAAGCGGTGCAGGTGAAAGCTGCCCTGGAACTGGGAAAGCGCCTTGCGATTTCCACGCGGCCGGCAAGCATATCCTTGACCTCTCCCCAGGATGTGGCGCAGTTTCTCATGGAAGAGATGCGTTATTACCAGAAAGAATACTTTAAGATTATTCTTTTAAACACAAAAAACCAGATCATTTCCCTTGAAGATGTTTCTGTAGGGAGCTTAAACGCTTCCATCGTCCATCCAAGAGAGATTTTTAATCATCCTGTTAAAAAAAGCGCCGCATCGATTCTTCTAGTACATAACCATCCCAGCGGTGATCCCTCCCCCAGCCAGGAAGACCTGGAAGTAACAAAACGGCTGATCGAGGCAGGAAGCATCTTGGGCATACAGGTGCTGGATCACATCATTGTTGGTGATGGCCGGTATTTTAGTTTTAAGGAAGAGGGCCTTTTATTTTAGTGTGGGAAACCGGGAGCATGGAAATGACATGGTTTGTATTTTGTGTCAAGTTGTGGTTGATCTTATATTTATATGGTATAATATTGTGTTTAAGGAAAACAAAACAGGTTGTTGATTGGAAGTAAAGGTTGATATAATCAACGGGACCATAACGGAAAAATGAAAGGAGAAAGCCTTAAATGGCCTTTATAACTAGATATTTTTCCAGAGATATTGGAATAGACCTGGGAACGGCAAACACGCTTGTTTACGTGAGAGGTAAAGGGATTGTGCTGCGCGAGCCTTCTGTTGTCGCCATTCGTAAAGACACAAAAAGCGTACTGGCTGTAGGAGAAGAAGCGAAAAAGATGATCGGCCGGACACCGGGCAATATTGTGGCTATCCGGCCGATGAAAGACGGCGTTATTGCCGATTTCGACATTACACAAACCATGCTGCGCCATTTTATCAGCAAGTGCTACCGCAGGAGGGCCATCTTTTTACCCCAGGTTGTTGTCTGTGTCCCATCAGGTGTTACCGAAGTTGAAAAAAGAGCGGTACTGGATGCCACGAAGCAGGCTGGAGCCAAGGAAGCGTTCCTTATTGAAGAGCCGATGGCTGCTGCAATCGGCGCCGGTCTTCCCGTTGAAGATCCCACAGGCAGCATGATTGTTGATATAGGGGGAGGAACCTCTGAGGTCGCTGTGATTTCCCTGGGCGGGATTGTGAGCAGTAAATCGATTCGCGTTGGCGGGGACGAGCTTGACGAGGCTATCATTAACTATATTAAAAAGACATACAATCTAATGATTGGGGAACGTACGGCTGAAGACATCAAGATTCAGATTGGGTCGGCTTACCGAACCGAGGAAGAAGAGACCATCGATGTTCGAGGCAGGGACCTGGTCAGCGGCCTGCCCAAACTTTTAAGGATTACCTCCTGGGAAATTGAAACGGCCCTGGCCGAGCCGGTTGCTGCTATCATGGAGACCATCAAAACAACGTTGGAACGCACGCCACCGGAACTGGCTTCGGATATCATGGAAAAAGGGATCGTTATGACGGGTGGGGGTGCCCTGCTCAAAGGATTGGACCGGTTGATCGCTGAAGAAACCGGGATGCCGGTGTACATGGCGGATGACCCCCTGGATTGTGTGGTTTTGGGTGCCGGAAAGGCCCTGACCGCCATTGAACTTTTGAAAAGAGTTGCAGTGACTCCCCAGAAGCCCTTTTAGTAAAAAATGGAGTTTCCGCTTCCCCGGTATCGGCTCCGGTTATCTTCACGGAAAGCGCCACAGGCTTACATTCAAGCTTCCACCGGCCGACCTGCAAACTTAAGCGTCCTGCTACGGGTTGCAGGCGGCGGGCGTCCATGCCCGCCGGGCCGGCTCCAGCTTTCATTTCGCCAGGCGCTTTTAGCCGCTTGACAAAGTCGCCGCTACAGGGAAGGCGGACCTCCTCCAACAGGGTGGAGCGAGTTAAAAAACCCATTTCTATCCCCTGCCCAAGGCCCGCAAGGGCCATGGCGGTTAGCATGAAAAGAATGGAGTTTCCGCTTCCCCGGTGACAAATGCACCAGCCCCCGGTTAGGGGGTGTAAGACCGGTATCGGCTCCGGTTGCTTTTCGAGATGCTAGATGAGTCTTGATGAGAGTTGTTGAAGAGAGCATTTTTCCTTTCCTGTCATTAAATCATATCGTTGGGGTGTTTCGCTTGAACCGTACCACCCAAAAAGCAATCATTGTTTTGGGACTGGTTATTCTGTTGCTTTCCCTGGTTTATTTTACCGGAGATATCTCATCCCGTTATACCTTTGCTGAGGACCTGGTACTTACCGGCCTTTCTCCAGTGCAAGGGTTTTTTTCTCAATTGGGCACGCGGACCGTTGGATTTATTTACGGTATTATCGATTACCAGCGCCTGCTGGAGGAAAACCAGCGGATAAAGGACGAGCTTGCCAGGCGGGAAAATTATCGTCACCAGCTCCTGGAACTCCAAAAAGAAAACTACCGCTTGAGAGAAATGCTTGACTTTAAAGAGCGAACAGAATATGAGCTTTTACCCGCGGAAGTGATTGCGCGGGATCCCAGCCATTGGTTTGAAACCATCACCATCAACAAGGGGTACATGGATGGTGTTACGCAGGATATGGCCGTGGTTACCTCGGAAGGGCTGGTTGGTAACATCTACTTTGTGTCCCGGAATTCGTCTAAAGTGCTGCTTCTGACTGATTCCCGCAGAGCTGTCAGCGCCTTGGTGCAGCGCAGCAGAGAGCCGGGCACCGTGGGAATTGTAGAAGGGTTTCCGGAAATGAGAGGATACTTACGGATGATCAACCTGCCGCCAGAAGCCAACATCCAGCCGGGCGATACCATTATATCTTCGGGTTTGGGCGGCGTATTCCCAAAAGGTTTGATTATCGGACATGTTTTAGATACGGAAAAGGACCAGTATGGGTTGCTCCAGCGGGCCATTGTTCAACCTGCGGTCAATTTTAACCGGTTAGAAGAGGTATTTATTGTGATGGAGGCGCCTCCTTCGGAGTTGTTTGAAGGTATGTTTGAAGAAAGGCCCGACTATTCCACCATACCTAGAGCGCCCGACGGGCGATGGCAGCCTTAACGTGTTGCACTGGCGGTGAATATGATGGAAAAAGAGTTACGAGGCGCTAAATTCTCTATCGTGCCGTACCTGATTATTTCCTTTGTTTCCGTCTTGATTCTTGTCCTGCAAGGCTCTTTCATAGCATTTTTTTTGATAGACGGTATCATGCCCGATCTGCTCCTTATTCTGGTGATTTGTCTGGCCTTCTTATGGGGGGAGAAACGGGGCGTTGCCGTGGGATTTATTGCAGGGATGCTGCAGGATATCTTTTTTGGCCCCGCGCTGGGGTTTTTTACCCTATCCAAACTAATCCCCGCCTATCTTGCCGGCCTGGTATCCAGGGAAATATATACGGACCAGGTCATCGGGCCTATGCTTGCGGTATTTTTTGGTACCATTCTCCACGAGATGATTTCCTTTTTCCTGGTTGGTTTTTTCTGGGGCCACGAGTTTCCCATGGAATACTACATGGAAACCCTGTTTTTACCCCAGGCCATTTATAACTTGATCCTGACACTGTTAATATATCCCTTGATTTACAAAGCGGATCAGCATAAAATTTTTAATCCCTCGTTCAAATAACGTTATTTTCACATGAAGGAGTCGTGAGCGATGAATAAAAAAATGTTACGACGAACCCGCATATTTTTTTCCATCGTCGTTTTGCTTTTTGTTGTGCTGGCGGCCCGGCTTGCCTACATGCAGGTTTTTCAGTATGAATATTACTGGAACAGGGCGGAAAAGAACCGCTTTCGTATTATGCCCATCACGGCTCCCCGGGGCGAAATATTCGGTAGTAAAGGAGAACAGCTGGTCACCAACAGGCCGGGCTTCACCGTTTCCCTGGTAGACCTGGGCACCGGGTACAGCAGTGAAACCATTGCCAGCCTGAGCAAGTTGCTGGATATGGAGGAGGAAGAGATTCGATCCCGGATCCGTTCCCAGTTTTACAGCCGATTTATGCCCATTCGCTTAAAAACCGATGTTTCCGAGGAAACGGTGGCGGTTATTTCCGAGAGGCGCCTGGAGCTTCCCGGGGTGCTGATAGAGGTGCAGCCCATACGCAATTATGTCCTGGGTCAATTCGCGCCCCACATCCTGGGCTACCTGGGCAGCAGCACGGCGCCCGAATGGGTCGTGGCGCGCTGGGCCGAAGAGGGTTACGAGAACTACCGGCCGGGGGACATGGTGGGCGAAACGGGACTTGAACTGGTCTGGGAACCGTACCTCCGCGGGAAAGATGGCGGGGTCCAGGTGGAAGTCAATTCTACCGGTCAAGCCATTCGGGAGTTTGAGCGGGTGGAACCGGTGCCCGGTCATGATATCTACCTGACCCTCAATGTGCCCCTTCAGAAGATCGTGGAAAGCACGTTGAAAGAAACCGTGGCGTACTTAAGATTGGAAGAAGAAAACAACTTTGCCGGGGAAGCGGCAGCTGTTGCCCTGGATCCCAATACCGGCCGTATCCTGGCCATGGCCAGCGTTCCAGACTATGATCCCAACACCTTTCGAAAAGATTACCCCCGGCTGCTTGAGGATAACCGGGAACCCCTGGTCAATAAAACCATCGAAGATCATTTTCCCGTGGGTTCCGTGTTTAAAATGGCCACGGCCATAGCTGCCCTGCAGGAAGGCCAGGTTTCCAGGAGCGAACGGGTTCGATGTGCCGGTTCGATAACCCGGTACAATGCCACGAAATCCTGTTTCCGGGGAACCGTCCACGGGCCTCTCAATATCGTCGAAGCCATTCAGCGGTGCTGCAACATCTTTTTCTACGAAATGGGTTTGCGTGTGGGTATTGACAGGCTGGCCTACTACTCCCGCGAGTTGGGTTTTGGCAGTCCCACGGGGCTGCAGGATGTGCTGGGTGAAAAAAGCGGTATCGTGGCCAGCCGGGAATACAAGGATCGGGTCTACCAGGAGCCCTGGTATCCGGCAGAGACCATGGATGCGTCCATCGGCCAAAGTTTCCAGAGCATTACCCCCCTTCAGCTGGCCAACTACACCGCCATGCTGGCCAACATGGGTGTTCATTATCGGCCTTACCTGGTGGAACGGGTTGTCGACAGCAATGATCAGACGGTTTGGCGGGCGGAGCCGGAGATTCTCCACCAGATGGAGGTTCATGAGGTTCATTGGGATGCGGTAAGGGAAGGAATGGCCAGGGCGGTTCTGCCCGGGGGAACGGCTGCCCGGCTTGCCGATATCGCCGTTCCCATTGCCGGGAAAACGGGAACGGCCCAGGCGGCCTCCAGGGACAGGGATATTCCTTCCCACAGCCTCTTTGTGGCTTATGCGCCCGTGAACGAACCGGAAATTGCCCTGGCTGTTTTTGTCAAGCATGGGGGCGTGGGAGGCGCCACGGCGGCGCCCATGGCCAAGCAAATCCTGGACTTCTATTTTGGTGCCCATGAAGACGAGATGGAGGATTTGGAAATCCTGCTGGAGCAGAGTGAGGAAGGCTTTTAAACCAGCAAAGGGAAAGGCAGCGAGACATGTTTGACCGACGGCTGTTAAAAAATTTTGATTATCAGCTCCTTCTTATTATGCTGGGGCTTTGTTTATACGGCCTGCTGGTGATCAGCAGTGCAACCCAGGGCCTGAACGTGGCCGATCCCTCGGCCTACGTGCGCAGGCAGTCCATCTGGATAGCCATTGGCCTGGGCAGCATGTTCCTGGCCATCAGCATCGATTACATTAACTATTACCGGTGGGCCTGGTATATTTATATCACCAACCTGGTTTTCCTGTTGCTGGTGCTTTTTATCGGCCGGGAAGGCGGGGGGGCTTACCGCTGGATCGACCTGGGGGTTTTTGACTTCCAGCCTTCCGAGCTGGCCAAGCTAATTATTATCATTACCCTGGCCCGGGCACTGGTCGATCAACAGGATCAATTAAAAAAGATGGTGGGGTTGCTCCCCCTGATGGCTCATGTGTTGGTTCCCATGGTGTTGATCTTTCTGCAGCCCGACCTGGGTACAGGGCTGGTATTGATCATCATCTTTTTCGGGCTGCTCTACATGGGCGGGGTGCCTGCAAAGTATTTGTTTTTAATGATTGGAGGGGGCATGGCCGTATTTCCGGTGCTCTGGTCCCAACTGCTGCCCTACCAAAAAATGCGCCTGATTGTTTTCACCAACCCGGAGCTGGACCCTTTAGGGTATGGTTACCAGCTGATGCAGTCCATGATCGCCATCGGGTCCGGTGGAATTAAGGGAAAGGGGCTTTTTGAAGGTACTCAGGCACGGCTCCAGTTTTTACCCGAGCAGCATACGGATTTTATTTTCTCCGTCCTGGGAGAGGAGTTGGGGCTTTTCGGCGGGATTGTTCTGTTAACCCTCTACTTTTTCTTGATTTACCGGATACTAAAAGTGGGCGCTTTTTCCAAGGACACCTTCGGTGCCCTTCTCTGCACCGGCGTGGCCACTATGTTTACCTTCCAGGTGCTGGTCAATGTAGGCATGTCCCTGGGTATCATGCCGGTGACCGGGCTTCCGCTCCCCTTTATGAGCTACGGGGGCAATTCCATGCTGCTTAACATGATGTCTATCGGTGTTGTGCTCAACGTGGGCATGAGACGCCATAAAATACAGTTCTAAGGCATAACCCTCTTGGCCGGGGAATATAATGGTACAGGCAGACAGACCATGTTTTCCCGGGAGGGTGAAAAGTGAACTTAAGACGAAACAGATCCAAAGTGCCCGGTTCTAACCTGCGATCTCGGCTGGAAGAATACGCCACGCAAAAAGAAAAAACCCGGTGGCCGCTTTCCGATGAAGAGACACACAGCGCTTCCAACCGGTACCTCAACCGGTTCCCCTTTTCTGTGCTGCGGGAAATGCACCAGTTTCTCCTGTTCAAGGTGACCCTGGTGCTCCTTGTCATCCTGCTGGTTTTGCTTATCTCCTTCATAAATATTCCATTTTTTGCCATGCTACTGAGCAATATCTATACCTTAACCACCTGGCAGATGGACGTTACTCATGCAGGCAGGGAGATCATACCCGTGGTTCAACAACTCTGGGAAGGCAGTCCCGAGGTAGGCCTGGAAAGACCGGTGGTCGCACCGACGGGTGGAGAAACACCCGGGCCTGACACCCCAGGGCGTGATACCGGGTGGCAGCGGCCCGTTGACGGGGTGCTGGAAATCCCCTTTGGCCTGGACAGTGACGGCAAAATGAATTACGGTGTGGTGTTTCGTGCGTCTTCCGGGAGCGATGTCTCGGCAGCCATGTGGGGCCGTGTGAACGATCTGGGATATCACCAGGGGACGGGTTATTATGTCGTGCTGGAACATCCCGGTGGCATGGAAACCATTTACGGGCACCTGGCTGAACTGCAGGTGGAAGAAAGGCAGCATGTAGCTGCCGGGCAGGTCATCGGACAGCTGGATGGGGCCGGGTTGGGCGGCATGGAAGCCTGGTTCTACTTTGAAGTGAGAGAAAATGGTAAACCGCTGGATCCGTCAACCCTTCTCCCGGATGATGCTGTGTTGGACAACTAGTCGTGTGGAGGGCTTTTCGTTGAACTGGCGCCTGGTCAGGTTATTTAATGTGGATGTGTCTATTCATCCACTCTTTTTACTTTTTATGGGGCTCTGGCTGTTGGCCGGACTGCCTTTGGAGACCCTGTTTCTTTTTGCCCTGGTTGTCGGCCATGAATTAACCCACCTGGTCACGGCCCGGCACCTGGGAATCCCGGTAACCCGGGTGGCACTCTTCCCTTTTGGCGGTGTGGGGTACCTGTCAAACCCCATTGAACTGGAACCCCGGAAGGAAATCATGGTTGCCGCCGCAGGCCCCTTGTTTAACGGGGTTTGTTTTGCGCTGCTTTGGAGCTATGCCATGGGGCCTGCCCCCTCCTGGACTTTTCTTGAGCCGGAAGCGGTTTCTTTTTTGCTGCGCGCCAACCTCTTTTTGTTTTTGTTTAACCTGCTTCCCGCCCTGCCCCTGGACGGTGGGCGCCTGTTCCGGGCGCTTTTGAGTTCCCGCCGGGGTTTTTACAAGGCAACGGAAGTGGCTTCAAATAATGGAAAATGGCTGGGCGCCGGGTTCCTGATCGCCGGGCTTATCCTGTCGCGCTACGACTACATGCATCTGTCCATATCCTTCATGGGTATGTTTTTGTATTACACGGCCAGCATGGAGCAGCAGGCCTCGGTCTATACCTATATCCGTTACCTGGTCAGGAAGGAAAAAGCGCTCCAGCAAAACAAAATATTAAAAGGGGAGCAGCTGGTGGCCCTGGATACCATGACGGTGAGCGATGTATTAAAGCAATTCAAACCCAATCGGTATCACCAGGTGGTGGTTTTGAACCAGACCTGCCGTGTTTTGGCCTTTTTATCGGAAAGCCAGATTCTTGAGACGGTGTTAAAAAACGGCCCCGATGTTCCCTTAAAGCTGCTCATATACAAACAGGCGGGGCCTGTGTCCTGCAATTGTTTTTTGCATTTACAGCGATAAAAAGGTTTTTTTCTCTACCACGGCGAATAAAACAAGTGAATTGGGGTTTCCTCGATATAATATATAATAGTGTATAATGCACCATTTATAAAGCGGTTGTCGGCTTAGCCCGTAGCCCGCCGCAGTTAGACGAAGGACAGAAAAGGAGAAGAAGAAAGATAAAGATAGCAGGAGAAGAAGAAGGAAGAGGAAGGAAGAAGAATGAAGAGGACGGAAGAAGACTGAAGAGGAAGGAAGAGGAAAGGATATCTATATGAACCTGGAAGACTTGCTTATACGGGTCCAAAAGCCCGGCCGTTACCTGGGCACGGAAATAAACGCCGTCCATAAGCCGCCCGAAGAGGTCCGCGTTCAGCTGGCCCTGGCGTTTCCGGACCTTTACGAGGTTGCCATGTCCCACCTGGGATTGAAAATCCTCTACGGCGCGGTTAACCGCATGGCCGGGGTACACGGACAGAGGGTGTTTGCTCCCGGCAGCGATATGGAGCACCTGCTTCGAGAAAAAAAACTGCCGCTGTTCAGCCTGGAAAGTCGGCTCCCCCTCCATCAATTCGACCTGGTGGGCTTCACTCTGCAGTACGAACTCAGCTACACGGCTATATTAAACATGCTTCAGCTGGGGCAGGTTCCCCTCCACAGCCGGGACCGGAACCTGGAACACCCGTTTATCCTGGGGGGCGGCCCAGGGGCTTTTAACCCGGAACCCCTGGCACCTTTCTTCGACGCTTTTGTCATCGGGGACGGAGAAGAGGTCCTGTTGGAGATCCTTCAACGCTATTTGCACTGGAAGGAGGAAGGCCCGGGAAGGGGTCAAAGCCCGGGCCCCCGAGACTACCGGGCATCCTTTTTGCGTGCCCTGATGGATCTGCCCGGTCTCTACATCCCTTCATTTTATACGCCTACCTATTCCGGGCATACATTTACCGGGTTGAAAAAGCTTGAACCCGGTGCCCCCGATGTGATTGAAAAGCGCACGGCCGAAAACCTGGAGAACCTGTACTATCCAGACGACTTTATCGTGCCCTATATTGATGTGGTTCACGACCGGGCTGTTCTGGAGCTGTTTCGAGGCTGTTCCCGGGGCTGCCGTTTCTGCCAGGCGGGGGTTATTTACCGTCCCGTCAGGGAACGCTCTCTGGAGCGGTTGGCAGACTTAGCGGAGCACATCGTCAAGAAAACAGGGTTCGATGAACTTTCCCTGTCTTCGCTAAGCAGCAGCGATTATTCCTGTATCTCCCAGCTGGTAGACGAATTGGACAGGCGTTTTGAAGATAAAAACCTGCGGCTTTCCCTGCCTTCCCTTCGGGCCAACCCCTTTTCCGTCCAACTGGCCCACCGCATCCAAAAAGGCAAGTCGGCCGGCGTTACCTTTGCGCCCGAGGCGGGCTCTCAAAGACTTCGAAATGTGATCAACAAGCAGGTTACCGAAGAAGAAATCCTGGAGGCGGCGGCAGAAGCCATCGATTCGGGGAGAAATCACATCAAGCTTTACTTTATGCTGGGCTTGCCCACGGAAACCGAAGAGGACTTGCTGGAAATGGGAGAACTGGCCAGGAAAATCCTCCAACTGCGCCGCAGGGGACAGGGACGGGGTATGCACTTCAAGGTGAGTGTCAGCGTTTCCACCTTTGTGCCCAAGGCCCAGACGCCCTTTCAGTGGGAGCCTCAGCCGCCCCTGCCGGAACTGAAAAACAGGCAGGAGGTTCTGCGGCGGGTTTTCAAGAAAATCAAGGGGGTTCAGTTGAACTGGCATGAGGCCGAAATGAGCTTCCTGGAGGCGGTCTTTTCCCGCGGAGACCGGCACCTGGCCCCGGTGCTGGAGAAAGCCCTGGACCTGGGAGCCCGGCGGGATGCCTGGGACGACCAGTTCGACTTTTCCCTTTGGATGGACGCCTTCAAAGCGGAAAAGGTGGAACCAGAACGCTTTGCGGGCTATCACCCCGGGTATGGCGACCCCCTGCCCTGGGACCATATTAACCCCGGGGTGTCCAAAGCCTTTTTGGTCCAGGAGCACCGGCGGGCTATGAAGGGACAGGTCACCCCGGACTGCCGGGCTAACGGCTGTCAAAACTGCGGTCTACCCTTTTGCCCCGTCAGGCAGGTGAAGCAAGATGTACCGCTATAGGGTCTGCTTTGCCAAGCGAGGGGACTTAAAATATATTTCTCACCTGGACCTGCAGCGCACCGTGGCACGGGCCGTTTATCGGGCTGAGCTGCCCGTTGCATACAGCCAGGGATTCAGCCCCCAGCCCCGGCTCATTTTTGCCGCACCGCTGGCTGTGGGGATTGAAGGGGAAAAAGAGTGGCTTGAGCTGGACCTGACCGAACCCCTGCCGCCCCGGCTCCTGCAAGACCGGCTGCAGGCCCAACTCCCACCTGGGCTTGAACTGCATACCGTGGAGAAGGGGGACCCCCAGGAGCCCTCCCTGGCTTCCCGGGTAACGGCGGCCCTTTACCGGGTTGACCTATCCGAGGTTCCCCAGGGCCTGGAAAGCCGAATTCAAGAACTTCTAAGCCGGGATGAGCTGGTGGTCAACCGACCTGGCAAAAAAGGGGAAAAAAAAGTGGATATAAAACCATTTATTTTCAAACTATATCTTGATAATATTAAAGAACCGGGAGCGAACACCGAAGGCGGCGGCACACTGATCATGCACCTGGCCACGGGCAACCGGGGAGGCGCCCGCCCTACCGAAGTGCTGCAGCTTCTCCGCTTCGACAATAAAGAGTCTCCGCCGTTAATCCACCGGACCGCCCTTTTAGAAACCAGGGGAGATAAACAGATTGTCCTGTCATGAACATAAATTTACCAAAGAAGGGATACCATGGAACAAAAAATCATTGTGAATTACGACCCCAAGGAAACCCGGGTTGCTCTGCTGGAGGACGGGAAACCGGTTGAGCTTTACCTGGAGCGGCCCCTGCGCCAGCGCCTGGTGGGGAACATCTACAAGGGCGTAGTTGAAAACGTGCTGCCGGGGATGCAAGCCGCTTTTGTCAATGTTGGAGAAGAGCGAAACGCGTTTTTGTACGTGGACGACATTCCCCAGCCGGAAGAGGCCAGTTCGGGTGGAAACCGGTTGCCCATTCAGCGGTTGATCCACGTGGGTGAAGAGGTCATGGTGCAGGTCATGAAAGAGTCCTTTGGCAGCAAGGGGGCGCGCTTAACCGGGAACATCACCCTGCCCGGCCGATACCTGGTTTTTATGCCGGGGCTCAGCTACGTGGGGGTTTCCCGGCGGATTAAAAGCCAGGAAGAGCGGGACCGGTTGAAACAAATTGTAGAATCCCTCAAACCTCTAGATGCGGGGGTCATTATTCGAACAGCTGCCGAGGGGGCCGATGCCGACTGCCTGGCCAACGACATCCAGTTTTTATCGGGCTTGTGGGAAAAGATCCAGCGGTCTTTTAAGCGGGAAGATTCCACCATGCTGCTCCACCAGGACGTTGCCCTGATCTACCGTATCGTAAGGGACCTTTTCAACGACAAGATTAACAAATTTCTTATCGACAGCAAGCAGGAGTATCACAAGGTGATGGAGATTTTGGATTACCTCTCCCCTCACTTGAAAGAGCGGGTGGAGTACTTCAAGGAGAAGGAGCCCATTTTTGAGCGGTTCCATA
>SKMY01000051.1 GCA_007120815.1 Syntrophomonadaceae bacterium
AAACCACATATTTCCTAATGGTTATTCGACACTAACCTTTAAACTGTATAACGATAAATCTCGAAAAAAGTTACCTGCAAAAAAGTTTTTTTATTTGTTTTGAGTAAAATAATATCTTGTACGCGTCCCGATACCAGGTTTTGTATTAGGATATGAAACATGTCCTGTTTATTGTTCGTTAAGCAAAGCAATTATACCGAGGACACCGGCTTTATCCGTTAATTCTGCCCGAACTAAATCAACTGTTTCTGAAGAAACATCGACAGCAGAGGCAAGAAAGTGGCCTTTTGCTTCCTCAATAAAGTTCCCTCCTACTTGGGATAACCCTCCGCCCAAAGTGATTCGCTCGGGATTAAGTAGGTTGGTCACAACGGATAACCCGCAACCCAGGTAGTAAGCTGCCTCTTTAATAATCTGATTTGCTTCAGAGTCACCAACCTCGGCGGCATGAAAGACATGACTTGCCGTAATGATGTCACCCTTGGGGACCAGCTGTTGAAGCATGGTCTTGCGTCCTGTTTCCAGAAGCCTTCTTCCCTGCCTGGCAATGGCTGTACCGGATGCCATGACCTCGAAACAGCCCCGGCGACCGCACCCGCAAAGAGGACCGTCAGGTAACAGCTGTATATGCCCCAGTTCACCGGCAAACCCTCGACTTCCCCGGTAAAGGTGCCCATCTAGAATTAAGCCACACCCAATACCCGTTCCAAGGGTAATATGTGTCAAGTGTTTAACACCTTTGCCGGACCCGTAAAGATACTCTCCATAGGCGGCTGCACTGGCATCATTTTCAACCAGCACTGGACAATTGACTAACTGTAAAATCGCATCTTTTACCGGAAACATTTCCCAACCAGGAAGATTAGGAGACCGCCTCATTATATTTAAGAAGCTGTCATAAAAACCGGCAATGCATACCCCAATTCCTTTTAACTCTGCTTCTTCAACACCGCAGCTTTCAAGCAGGACATGCACTTCCTGGATCATTTCCTGAATAATTGCTGAAGGACCTCTTTCAGGTCGAGTCAGAAGGCGCTTTTCCTTCATCACCTTACATTGTCCGTCAGCCAGGGCGATGAGTATTTTTGTTCCACCCAAATCAACACCTACGGAATAAGACATATTTATACCACCTTTCACATCAACCGGAGCCGATACCTTAGGAAGCGGAAGCGGAAACGCCATTTTTATCCTATATTATTAGTGTCCACTTTTACGGCGTTCTAAATGCATCAAAGGACAGGCAACAAGAACAAACAAATTCCAAATAAAGCCAAATAAATTCAATTAAAAAAATATTAAAAATGTATTGACAAATGAGCGAGGTCGTGAGATAATACTACTATAACAGGTTCCGAGAGGCAAGAAGGCAACCTCCAGCAACCAAAGACCGGTTTTTAATGTGGGTGAAAGAAATTTCGACGCTTTAAGTAATACACCGGTTGGCGGGCTGGGCTTCAAAAGGACGCTGGAACAAGGGAAGAACCCGATGGGCACTCGCCGAACAGGTACGTTCGTGGAGGTCGGGTGACACCGGAGGGACAGCAATCCTGGAGAAGCAGCGCTGAATGCTGGGAAGGTCAGGTGTCGTTGAAAAACAAACCTGATTCGTTACCAGGAAAAGGCGGTAGGTTCAGCTGGAAAGTCTGTTGGGACCTGTTGTTTATATTCAAAAGTTTATTTTTTTAAAGCTGCAATTACTTTCAGGTTTCGATAACGTTCCTGGTAATCGAGCCCGTAACCCACGACAAACATATCCTGCATTTCAACACCCCGGTAATCAACGGGAACATCCACGATGCGTCTTCCCGGCATATCAAGAAAAATACAAACCCGAATACTCAAAGGGTTCCGTGTTCTTAAATTTTTAAGCAAGTAGTTCAGTGTAAGCCCTGTGTCGACAATGTCTTCAAGGAGCAGTACGTTTTTCCCGGCGATATTAACATCCAAATCCTTGGTAATCCGGACAACGCCCATGGAATTTGCCTGATTTCCGTATTTATTGATCCCAATAAAATCCAGCGTAAACGGTACTGTCAAGCATCGGCTTAAATCTACAGCAAAATAAACACTGCCCCGTAAAACAGCAACCAGCACCAGGTTGTCAACACCTGCGTAATCATGAGATATTTCCTCGCCCAGCCGTTTTACCTGGGCGGAAACCTCATCCTCTGTGAGCAGTATTTCCAGGGCGTGATCATCGTGTTGGTGGTTCATGAAGTCCCCCCTTTCTTCAAATAGCACAGTATTCTTCTATCCCATGTTCAACCATCTTCAGGCCCCTTTTCATCAATTCCATACTTGTAAAGAAGTCCCCGGTAGTCACGTCCGTAAATAATTTTAATATTCACGTCGGGATATAGTTCTTTTAACCGACGTATTTTTTTGTTTTTTTTCCAAACCAATTTTTGCTTTTGAGTGGTAAGTTCGACAAATAAATCTTGCTCAGGCAAGTAAAAATCAGGCGAAAAGGCCTCCGAAATATTACCTTCGCTATCCCATTCCAGGGGAAATGTTTTAGGCTCGTACAACCATTCAATACGGTAAAAATCCAGCATTCGGGCAAATTCTTCTTCGCTGGGATGTGCAAACATCGGTGAAGTCCCCGATGCATCCTGAAGGGGTTCCAAACCTGTTTCTCCATTGGAGGCCTCTTCCAATATCTGAACATTGAACCTGTCAGCGCTTTCTTTAAAATGAGCGGCATTGGTAATTAAAGAAACGCATTCATCTAAATCGATTAGACCGGTATTGATGACCAGGTGATAAAGATCCAGGTTCAACCAATCATGTCCAAAGAAAAAACGAAGATATTCTCGACGATCTTCGTCTTGCTCTGCGATTAATCGAGCAGCAGCAGCCTCATCCAGGTTGTGCTGCTTGCAAACCCTTTCGATTCGATTTTTTAAAGGTGCAACAACCTTAACGTGAACAGCAGGAGGAAAATCTTTAAATAAAACCTGCCCCCCTCTTCCCAGGATAACCAGGTTTTCTCTTATAGCCAGATCATAGAAAAAATTCTGGAGGTTTTCCAAGTAACGGGAAAATTTAACCCGTTCTTCGGCTTCATTGATACTGGAATACTCTTCAGAATTAACGATTTTCTTCTCATCAAAAATAGTGAGTTCCGGTTCAGAAACTACAAATTCCTTAAGACGTTCGCTAATCATTGCTTTATTAACCAGTAAATAGTCCAGGTTTCGAGATATTTCCCGGGCAATAAATTCGCCCCCACTGCCGAACTGGCGTGAAATTGTGATAACTGCCATTTCTACCCCCTAAAAGACAATTTTTAGAGCCTTCATGTTCAGCGGCTAAAAGCGCCTGGCGAAGTGAAAGCTGGAGACGGCCCGGCGGGCATGGACGCCCGCCGCCTGCAACCGTAGCAGGACGCTTAAGTTTGCAGGTCGGCCGGCGAGAAGCTTGAACTTAAGCCCGTGGCGCTTTCCGCGAAGAGCAACCGGAGCCGATACCTGGGAAGCGGAAACTCCATTCTCATACTAACATAATAACACGTTTTACCGCGTATTCAAAGGCCTCGGTCATTAATTTTTGTAATATTACATCTAGTCTCTTGACAAATATGGAAGGAAATATTATACTGTATATAACAGGTCCCGAGAGGTCCTAAGGCCGATCCCAAGCGGCTTTCCCCTTCTCAGTCATTGTCAGGGAATGAGCCCACAGGGGCAAAAAGAGCGGGAACGCGTGTATGCTCGACTCATGTTTACACCCTGAATACAAAAACTGGGACGCCGTGCTTGCACAGGGTAGCGAAAGGCGGGAAGGAGTTGACCCGACCAAATAACTATTCGCATATGGCAATAGCATGGGCGCAGGGGATAAAACGGGATTAGTTGACAAAGGTCTGTTGGGGCCTGTTATTTATTTGAATCATATTAAACTATACCAAGAAAGGGTGTTCTCATGGCCAGTTATGTTTGTGAGCTTTGTGACTACACTTATGAACCGGAAAAAGGAGATCCCGATAACAACGTTCCTGCCGGAACAGCGTTTGAAGATCTACCAGAAAATTGGGTATGCCCCGTATGTGGAGCAGAAAAAATGGAGTTTCAAAAAGTTGAATAGTACAAGCCTAAAATGATAATGAACTTGACGAAAAGGCCCTGGTTTTCCGGGGCCTTTTCATTTGCTTGCATATTCATCCCAAACCGGCACAATGCGCTGTTTAACATCTTCAAAAAATTCTTCGACCTCTGCCTCGATAATCCGACGCCCCTCTTCAATTAACGCCTGGCAGTGAAGAATATCAATCGAATCGATGTTATGTCGGTGATTAATTTGTTTTTCATAACGCGCGGCAAGAAGGGCCGCACTGATTTCACCTTGGGTTATCGCGTTTTCAAATATAGAAAAGCAGTGGTCCAGGGGGCGGTTCCGTTGAGGAAGCAGCGGTGACAAATCGGATACCAAACGATCAATCAGGTATTTGTTCTGAAAAGCCTGAAACACCTGCCTCTGAAGCCAGGAATGGCGGTCATCCATGTAAAGCTCGATTCCCATTTCTATGAAATTATGTGCTTTCCACCACCCGTTTTCCGGAGGGATGTTTAAGGCTTCAACAACTTGCTTAACCAGAGGTCGAGCTTTTTCAAAACAGTACCCTTTTTCAAAGATACCGTATTGTTCATCACTGTAATAGTCCAGTCCCCGGGGCTCAATCCCATGGGTGATGATGCCTTTAACAAAAGGGATTATTGGGCCCGAAGCGTTTTTGAGATGAGGCCAAAGGGTTATACCCAGGCGGTGGCTTCCATCCCAGGGAATACCACAAAGAATGACCATATCGGGGAACATGCTGCCCAGCGTTGTAGCATCATCTATATATCCCAAAACCTTTTGGGCAAAATAGACATGGGTCAGTGGATACATGGAAACACCTCATCATC
>SKMY01000174.1 GCA_007120815.1 Syntrophomonadaceae bacterium
GATGCCCCTGGCACCCCGGCCAGAACCGTCCCCGATGCTCCCCTGTCCGGAACTTCTCTTAAAAAAGTGCTGAGGAGTTAAAAAATAACGTAAGAAAACCTCTTTTTTATTTAATTAAAATGTAGTAAACTAAAATCAAATCTCAGGTATGATTAAGGCCCTCCCCGGGCCCTGGCTGGAAAACAAAAAGGGGTTGTCGGCTTGCTGCTTGCAATTGACGTCGGAAATACAAATATGATGCTGGGTGTTTACCGGGAAGACGAACTTCTAACCTGGTGGAGAATATCCACCAACCGAGAGCAGACCGAGGATGAATACGGTGTTATTATTCGCAACCTGTTTCAACAAAGCGGTTTGAAGGCTGAATCAATCAACGGGATCGCGATCTCTTCTGTTGTCCCTCCCCTGCGCTACCCCCTGGAAAAAATGTCCCAAAAATACTTCAACCTGCCCCCGATCATTGTTGGTCCGGGTGTTAAAACCGGCTTGAATATCCTGTTGGACAACCCGAGGGAGGTCGGTGCGGACCGCGTGGTCAATGCCGTGGGCGCCCTTGAACTGTACGGCCCACCCCTGATCATTGTCGACTTTGGGACGGCTACAACCTTTTGCGCCATATCGGAGAAGGGAGATTACCTGGGAGGGGCCATTGCTCCAGGTATCGGTATATCTACCGAGGCCCTTTTTGAAAAAGCGGCCAAACTGCCCCGCGTTGATCTGGTCATGCCGGAGAAGATCATCGGAAAGAATACTACCCTGAGCATCCAATCGGGTATTGTGTTCGGTTTTGTTGGACAGGTGGATGGCATTGTCCGCCGCATGATTCGTGAGTTCGACAAGAAACCCCTGGTTGTTGCCACGGGAGGCCTGGCCGGGCTGATTGCCCGGGAGTCGGAAACCATCGAAAAAGTGAACTACTTTTTGACCCTGGAAGGCCTGCGGATCATTTACGGGAAAAATGTCCCTAAAGTGCCTTAACCGGTTTCATAACTGCTCAGAGCCACCGTCCCCGAAGCTTCACGACGATGCATGTGCAATAAGACAATGGCTGAGCAGTTACCCGGTTTCTTTAAAAACCCTTGCCTGGAGTTGGAGCGGGTATGTTAAAACGTTGGGAACGGGTAATGCGAGCGGTCCAAGGCCTGCCTGTTGACCGGGTTCCCCTGGGTGAACTGGTTGTGGATCCGGTTTTTTGCTTGAAGGCTTTGGGCAGGGAAGCCTTTTCCTTTAAAACAGCCCGGGATTTTTGGGAGCGGTTTGCCCTGGACCTGGTGGTGCTGCCCTGGGCGAATACCAATGATGCCTGTTCCATTGCCCGCTGGAGGCAGGAAACGGACTGCTTTGTCTTTGCCCTGGTGGACGGCGGTTTTTCCAAGGCCCTTTCCGCCCTGGGCTTCAAGGCCTTCATGGAAGAGACCCTTAAAGCGCCCGACCGCCTGAAGGCCACCATCAACGATTTTTTCCTGGAGAGCCTGGAGGCGAGTCAGGCCTGTGTGGAGGCGGGCGCCCACGGGATCATGATCGGAGATGATCTGGCCTACCAGAAGGCGACCTATATTTCTCCTGCTTCCCTGAGGGAGCTGTATTTTCCCTCCCTGGGAACGTATGTCAGGGGGTTGAAAGAGACCGGAGCTGTGGTGTTTTTTCACAGCGACGGGAACTTGAATGCCGTGATAGGCGATCTGCTGGAAGCGGGAATCGACGGCCTGCAGAGTTTGGAACCTGGGGCCGGGATGGATTTAGGGCAGATCAAGGCCTTCTGCGGTCACCAGATTTGCCTGATGGGTAACATGGACCTGGCTTACCTGCAGCCTGAAACGGCAGACAGCCAGCTGCTGGACAAGGTTTCAAAGATCATGGCGGCAGGAAAACCGGGAGGGCGTTTTATTTTTGGCACGTGCAGCGGGTTTCATGAGCATGTGTCCGTGGAAAAAGTGACATTGATGATTGAGGAAGCGTTGAAGCAGGGGGATTATTCCTTCAATGCCTGAGCGGTGTTTCTACTGTGGTGAATAACAATTTCTGACAGGGCGCTAGATGGGGGATGATGTAACCATGACGGCAAAAAGAAGTTATTTTGGGGGACAGTATAAGGTTTTGGATGAGGGAGATATCAAGGATATTCACGAATCAACCATGCATGTGTTAGAGAAGGTGGGTCTGGATATCCGTTTTGAACCGGCCCTGGAGCTGCTGGAGAAAAACGGGGCCCGGGTTGACCGGGATTACGACCGGGTCTATATTCCCCGCGACCTGGTTTCCAAGTGTATCAAGCAGGCCCCCGGCGAGTTTACCTTCTACGGCCGGGAAGACGGAAAGGAAATTATCCTGGGGGGAACGAGGGTTCATTTCGGGACCGGTGGAACGGCCCTGAGCGTGCTGGACCTGGATCGCAAGAAGCGAAAATCTGTCGGGGCGGATATTG
This sequence comes from Syntrophomonadaceae bacterium, assembly GCA_007120815.1. Next base: position 2,426 of record SKMY01000174.1, read on the forward strand.
CTGACATCGCGGCACTGGTGGAGCGGCTGGAGAATGTGGACTTTTTTATCGTACCCGTTTATCCCCACGATGCACCGGCGGACCGGGTGGATGTAAACCGGTTTTTCCCGGCCTTGTGCTACAGCTCCAAGCCCGTTATGGGCGGCGTTTACACCCTGGAAGGGCTGCGGGAAGTGGTGGACATTGCTTCCACCATCGCGGGGAGCAGGGAGGCGCTGCAGCGCAGGCCCTTTATCGGGTTTATCACCAGCATTGCCAGTCCGCTGAAAATCGACGATCTTTACGCCCAGCTGCTCATGGAAGTTGCCACCATGGGGCTGCCGCTGGCCACTTCCACAGCCCCCACCGCAGGCGCCACGGCTCCCATAACCCTGGCCGGCACGCTGGTCCAGCAAAACGCCGAAGCTTTAACCGGCGTTATCCTGAGCCAGCTGACCAATCCGGGCACACCCATTTTATACAGCGCGGTGCCCTCCACCATGGACTTAAGAACCATGTCCTTTCTTATGGGCAGCGTGGAATCGGGCTTGATGAATGCGGCCATTACCCAGATGGCCAATTACTACCGGATTCCCAGCTATATCACCGTGGGTACCACCGACTCCAAGATTCCCGATGCCCAGGCGGCTTACGAGAGTGCCAGCACTTGCTTGATGGCAGCGCTGGCCGGCGGGAACTTCATCCACGAGGCGGCAGGGCTGCTGGAAGGCGCCATGACAGCTTCTTATGCCCAGTATGTGATTGACAATGACATTATCGGCGGGTGCTTAAGGGCCCTTCGGGGCGTGGAAATTAATGAAGACACCCTGGCGGTGGACGTTATTTCCTCCGTAGGACCCGGGGGGAATTTCCTGGGGGAAGCCCACACAGTGAAATACATGCGCACCGAGGCCTTTTTCCCCAAGGTCAGCGACCGCAGGAGCTACCAGGCCTGGCAGGCCGCCGGCGGAAAGGACAGCTGGACAACGGCGGAAGAGATTGCCCGGAAGATGTTGGAAGAAGAGCGCTTCAGCATGTTGGAGCCGGACTTGAAGAAACAGATTATTGGGGATCATCCCGGCCTGCTGGATTTATAGCGGCCATAAATCTGCAATTTTTTATTTGCTCTGGTGCAGGAATTTGGACTTAGAGGAAGAATAGTTAATGTGGTCTATAAAATTTCGGAAAAATGGCGTGAATATGGGAATAATCGAACATTTCTTGATATTTTAGCGGATTGTGAAACATATAACAATTCTCACAAAAAGGAGTGATGCATGTGGATGATTATATAACCAGGATTGTTTTCCGCTACGTACTGCTTTTCATTCTGGTTTACGGGATTTATATCGTTCTTCATGGTCACCTCTCACCCGGGGGCGGTTTTGCCGGCGGCATGGTCCTGGGGATGGGCATGCTTCTATATTTTCTTATTTTCGGGTTTGAATGGAAGGCCAAGCTGAGACGGCTCCCCATGGATGTGGCCATTGTGTTTATCGGCCTGGGGGGAATCGTTGAAGCGGTTAAGTTTTTGCTGCCGAAGACCGGCCCTATCGGGGCCCCCGGCACCCTTTTCAGTGTTGGACTCATTAGCGTGGTAAACTTTGCGATCGGCCTGTTGGTGGCCAGCACGATTTTGAGCATTTTTTACCTCTTGGTAGAGGAGGATTAATGATGGATGCTTCCATGCTGTTAGTTAATTACCCGTACGTGATTTCCATTATTCTTTTTTGCCTGGGCTGTCTTTGTATTTTGACCCAGCACAACCTGATCAAGAAGGTGATCGGGATTAATATTATGGAAACCAGCATTTTTCTCTTTTTTATTGCCGTGGGAAACATTAGTGGGGGAGTACCGCCGATATATGACCCCAACCTGCCTGCTGACGTGCTTTATGTCAATCCACTGCCATCCACATTGATGCTGACAGGCATCGTGGTCAGCTTTAGCGTGACGGCTTTTGCCCTGGCTATTATCGTAAAACTCTATTTTTTTTACGGCACGGTTTACGCACCCGACATTATGCGAATGAGGTGACCTGCTAGATGGATTATTTATGGGAGAAACTTCCGTTTTTGCTAATCGTTTTTGCATTATTTGTCTCTTTTGTTATGCCTGTTTTTGCCCGTTGGAAAAGGGAGTATGCCCCCCATGTCACCCTTGCAACCCTGATCGTCATCTTCGTTATGTGCTGTGTGCTGGCTTACCGGGTTGCCGGGGGCGAGATGATCCACTACCACGTGGGAGATTGGAAGCCTCCCTGGGGTATTGAAATTTTCATTGACGAGCTTTCAGCCATGATGCTGGTCCTGCTGTCGGGATGCAGCCTGGTTATCGGCATTTTCAGCTTTTACTCCCTGGGTAAGGAAATTCCTGAGCAGGCCACCGGGTGGTATTATACCCTTTACCTGCTCACCCTGGCCGCCATGATGGGTATGATGGTAACCAACGACCTTTTCAACCTTTACGTCATGGTCGA
>SKMY01000095.1 GCA_007120815.1 Syntrophomonadaceae bacterium
AGCCATTTAAGATAGATTTACACCGTGCTTAAGTTCGCCCGATGTGCGTGCTGCCTTTTTTTCGCTTTCATTTTAATGGTATTAATGGTTTCAGATGTTACCGCGCGTTCAAAACTACGAAAGCCCGCCAGCTTGAAGCCGTGTTTTTTTGCCAGGGCACGCATCTCTTCTACTTTGGCCAAGTCCAGTTCCCTGCCTAGCGAATAGTTTTCAAATCTGTTCTCCAGTGCAAGAATCATGGTTTCAGCCATGCAGGCATAGGCCGTTTTTGGCGGAAACCCAAAATTAAAATTAAAGTTTACATCGCCGGGCACCTCAACCACACCGCCCTCAATAATTAAAACATCGTCTCGCTCCTGAGCTACTTGAACCGAAACATCCCGAGGCCGGGCCACGTCGCACACAACCGCTCCAGGTTTTAAATCGCCAGGCTCTATTAAACTGTCCGCCGAGCTGGAAACAGCGACCACAATATCGGCTGTCCGGATAGAGCTTTTGAGGTCAGAGGTTATTTTCACCGCCAGACCCGTCTCATCCAGTATTTCCTCTGCGAGGGCTTCCAATCGGGGCTCACTTCGGGCAATCAGGGTCAAGTAATTAACCTTTTGGGATAGGAGAATGGCGCAAACCCGTCCGATAGAGCCCGTTGCACCCAAAATGGCGACCTCGGCATTATCCAGGTCAATATCCATCATACGTGCTGCTTTTTCCGTAGCTTCCAGGGCTGTTGCCACCGTATAACTATTTCCCGTGGTAACCGCAATATCAAGGTTCCGGGCTACAGTTATTCCCGCATCTCCAACCACAGCTGTCATGGCGCCGAGCCCAACAATTTTTGCCCCGGCGTTGGCTGCCTTTTTCCCTGCAGCGATTATCTTTTTTAAGGTTACCTGGGGGGGAAGCTGCAGCATCTGCTCAGAGGTCAGCGTAACGCCGACAAAACAACCTTCAATTCTCCCGTAGTTGGATTCAATACCGGTTATATGGGATGTCATTAAAGGGGGAACCAGGCGAATAGTGGTTTTGATCAGCGATTCTGGCCATCGTCGCATGAATTTGAGTTTGCGAAAAATATCTTCTGTGTTTAAAGGGTGTAGAATAAAACCAAAGTCAACAGGATTCATCGGTTTTCCAGCCAATTAGCTGGAGCCTCCTTTCTATAAACAACCCGTGCTTCTACCCTCCGGGAAACCCCTATTGAAGGTGCATGATTCGCGGTCTAAAATCTAATTCCTTGAGCAAAAGGTTGTATTCATTGGGGGTTAATTCTTTTTGGCTTCCCGTATAAGCTATGAGCAGCGCCTCCATAACATTCGTCCCAAAGGAACGGCCTTTGATTTCTGGTGTTGTTGTAACTAACGTTTTTACCCCATGGCTGGTGAGCATATCAACATCCGAGGCGGTAACCGTATTGGTTATGATCGTTTTCCCCGGCAGGTTATCAGGCATGTATCGCCTGATAAAATGAAAATCCCCGGCTATAATATCGGATTTAAGAAAATAATGGGGGTAACGTGTTTTACTGGTTTCTTGTTTTTTGCCCGTGGGATAAATCATGGAAAATGGCAAAAGACGAATAAATGGGACAAGAACCCGGGCAAAACCAGCCAGGGTTGTCAAAGAACGCAATAAAATAGGTACGTTAAGAATAAATGCCAGATCACCATAATACATTTCACATCCAACACTTTCAAGGCTTTGGGAAAGACCAAACCGATCCATGGCACTGACAACCAGAACCCTTTTACCTCCTTCTAAAATATCCGTTTCAGAAGCCAGGTATTCAACAACCCGTCTTTCCAGGGTGTTCTTTAGTCCGGAACCGTCTACTACAGGTGTAATCCGGGCGGCTTCTGCTACCTTTTTTGCATCCCGGATGGTATAACGGCGATTAACCGCCTGAATATAAAGATCCATACCACCCAGACCAAAAGCGGCCACATGGCCATCATGGGCTTGAATATAGCGAATCATTTTACTCATGCTTCCGTCAGTTCCTGTGCGCTGCACGTTGAAACGCTGGCCCATTAATTCAATTTCGGCGGCATGGTCCCGTTTGGATGAACCAAGGCTTATGCTAACCACTTTCTTCACGCGCTACACCTGCCTGTTTGCGTCTTTTATTGTCTGCATTATATCGGTAATTTGTCAATTGGTCTTTGATGCCTGTTTCAAGACCATGTCCAGAACGTCCTCAAACCGCTTCAGACATAATTTGCGGTCTTCTGTAATCGGAGAGTCCCCCAGGTCAATAAATACAACCTCGCTGTCCAGCAGGGCGTTAGCCAATTTCAGCCACCTGGGAGAGCCAATAACAACCACCACATCGTACGCCTGCATCTGAGTGACCCGTTCCATGACATCATTAAAAAAATCCAGTGCGCTTTTCCCCTGAACCAGGTACCAGCGCTCCTTGTCGTTCATCACCCATATATAATCCACACCGCGCTGCTCCGCCATGGAACGAACCTCATCTTTGTTCTCCAGGGGAAAGCCGATTACGGCCACTCGCTTGCCCTTACGAAGCTCACCCATGGCTTCCAGTCGGGATATCAAAGAACGATCCAACCTTAAATGGGTTGCTACATCCTGCTGGGAATAACCCCTGGAACGCAGGACAAGTATTTTTTCCAGCGTTTCACTGATTTTACTCATGCTGATTATTTTATCCCCAACCCGAAAAAATTCCAGGGACATGGCAGTCCACCTCAACCCAAGATGTGCACAATATTGTATACAAGGGTATTTTATCAAATATCGCTTCAAAGCTCAATAGCCCAGGGAAATAAACGCCTTTTTCCTTTAACCAGACAGCTCATGAAAACACCGTGGGGACATAAAAAAAGCCGCCAAAATTGGTGGCCGGCTTAGGTTTTAAACAGGGAACTATTTTTTTATACAATCATTCGTTCGTTTTTTGAATCAGGGAGTAAGAAAAACTCTTCTCTTGGAACATCCAAAGCTTTTGCAATCCGTTCCAGCAGTTCGGGTGTCGTTCCTTTGACGCCACGCTCAATGTTGCTCAACTGGCTGGCCGAAAGCTCAAGTTTCTCCGCCAGATCCTGCTGTGTCATTCGCTTAAGGCGACGAAGGGCTCGAATTCTCATTCCCAGTACAGAATGTGTCATAAAATCCCCCCATTGTGTTAAATGCTCCATTAATAGTAAATATTCGACACGAAAGCGGGAATTCCTTCAAAAATAAAACCCCGGCAAATAATCACTCATAAATTGTATATATTCTCGGCCTTTTCTACTGAACATATAAAAATTTGTTGATTATTTTGGCTGGGCTAAAGGATAATGACGCACCTCTGTACAGGCGGCTTCATTAAATGCTGAAACCAGGGAATCACCCTTTAACTTACGCTTCTGCCTCATTAAATCGACAAAGGCCTCCAATCGGGTCTCTATTCCCCCCCGGCCGGTCTGTTCATCTATGAAAAAAGTCAAAACAGGGATGTTTAACACCTGGCTCAAGTGAGGCATCATGCTTTTAGCTACAATTTCAGGTATGCAGGTGAAGGGTGCCAGTTGGATAACGCCGTCAAAATTGTTGGCAGCGAACTTTACCACATCACCAATGCTGTTTTGACCGTGACCCCCTATATTTTCAGGAAGGTAAGGCATGGCCAACTCCTTGGCAGTAAGGTCCCCATGGCGGGAAAAAACATCATGGCGAACAAAATTCGTCATGAATATACTGCGGTGGCATTCAACACCCATTTCACCCAGTGTTTCTTCAACAAAAAAATTGGCAGCCGGCTCTATTTGAACATAAATTTCTCCTACAATGCCTACCCGTAACACGTCAACCTCTGACCTTTGAGACACTTTTCTCAGTTCAAGCATTCCGGCATCTTTTGCCTCCCCAATGTCCTTCTCGGTCTGAGCCTGGCGCATTTATTCCAGAGCTTTTTTAAACGCTCTTGTTGTCGCCCCTTTATCTTGTTCCAGGGGCCGGACGCGATGAGAGTAAATTTCCATATCGTCAATGGCAACCATCATTTTCCATGCCTTTTTAATATGCCGAACAAGCTGCACCCACGATGTTTTGCCTCGCATACCGTTCAATTTTTTTAGTGTATCCAGGGGTACTTTGTATGGCGGCCAGAAGAAAAACATCCGGGGGTTGTAACCCAGTTCTCTAAGGATGCGCAGGTGAATTTCTCCATAATATCCCGCCCTGCACGGGCCTCGACCACCCGCACTGAGCAGGGTGTCTGCACCCCTTTCCATGGCTTCAATATAGGTACCCATTAATATTTTAAATGGAATACATGCAAATTCCGGTGAGTGAACGGCCCCCAGGGTAAATGTCCTGGCCGTCGGTTGTAATGGAGGGACAACATGGTGGCCCAGGTCCGTTAAGAGCCGTTCCGTGGCAATTGTCGCCGCCCCAATATGAGCAAAACTAATGTTCATTGTATTTTAGAACCTCCCTGGCGAAGAAAACCAGATAATCCATCTATGTGTTTGTAAACGGGCTAGCAGCTTGTACTTAAGCCCCTAAGCGCTTTTAAAGCGAAGAGCAACCGGAGCCGATAACGGGGAAGCGGAAACGCCATTTCTATACTAGGCTGTGGTTTCTATCCCGACTTCATGAAGATTTTCCCATTTTCCACAACGCCCACCCCAGCGAGCCAACACTTCTTCTTCTACAGCGATGTTGATCACTTCGCAACAGTTGGGGCAATCTCTGCACTCAAAACTTCCCGCCTGATAATCCAGTTCACTGACTTCAAAGCCTTTAAAACAGGTGGATCCCGAAGATTTCACAGCTGAACGTGCCAGGATAGCCGCACCGATACCACCCATCACACCGTAGTATCCGGGAACAATGACAGGCATCTCCAGGGCTTTTTCAAA
>SKMY01000058.1 GCA_007120815.1 Syntrophomonadaceae bacterium
CCGTCATTATTTTAGCCATATCATAAGCAGTTGTATAATGATTTTCGTCGGAAAGCCCATGTGCATTAACAAAATTGGTATTCATAGCACCGGATTGTCCGGCCATTTTATTCATCAATTGAGCAAAATCTTCAAGGCATCCTGAAATATGCTCGGCAATGCCGTTTGACGCATCATTTGCGGAAGCTATTGCATTGGCATAAAGTGCCTGCTCAAGTGTCAACTCTTCTTCTACATCAAGGGCAATATGTGATGAATTCCTTCCGATAGAAAAAACGGCTTCCCTGCTCATTGTTATCTTATCAGCTAAATTTCCTTTTTCAAGTGCAACCATCCCCGTTATTATTTTTGTGATTGACGCAGGGTATTGTTTTTTATGCAAATTTTTCTCAAAAAGAACTTGTCCTGTTGCAGCGTCCATCAAGACAGCAGATTCAGCAGTCAATTTTATGTATGATTCTGCTGACACTGATGTGCTCATAAGCTGGTAAATAATTAAAACAAATAAAACAAATATATTTTTCAATACCTTATTTCTCCTATTAAAATATCCCCGAAATGAAGTAAAATATAGCAATAAGCTATGATAGTGGATTTTTTAGTAAACAATATGGAAAAAGGATATAAGTGCATTTATAATAATAACATCTCCAGCTAAACAAATAAAGGTTTTCAACGTACATAAATATGGTAAAATAGTTAATGGTTTCTAATAAACCCAGGGGAAAAGGAGATTTGACTTATGGATAATAAACAAGGAAGAAGGATTTTAGCCATGGATGTGGGAGGGGGTACCCAGGATATTCTGCTCTATGAAGAAAATAAAACCCCGGAAAATTATATCCAGCTTGTCCTTCCTTCTCCAACCTTGGTTGTAGCATCTAAAATACAAGAAGTAACAAAAGCTGGAAAAGGATTGCATCTTTCCGGGACGATTATGGGAGGCGGAAGTTGCACAAAAGCGATAAAAGAACATCTAAACGCAGGCCTGCCCGTTACAGCCGAAGCGGAAGCGGCTAAAACTATTAAAGACGACCTTGATAAAGTGAGGAAAATGGGCATTACAATACAAGACGCTCCTGCTGACGGGTTCCAGGTTGTTGAGATGAAAGACGTGGATTTAAAAACGCTGGGACATATCCTGGGCCTTTATCATATAGAAATGCCACGGGAAGTAGCTGTGGCTGTCCAGGACCACGGTGAAGCCCCTCCCGGTAGGAGCAACCGTGACTTTCGCTTTGAACACTGGCGGAATTTCATTCAGGGAGGGGGAAAGGTTATTGACCTGGCCTATTTAACGCCCCCGGATTACATGACGCGGATGAAGGCAGTGCAAAAAACAGTGCCTGGCGCCCTGATTATGGATACCTGCTCCGCTGCTGTTTGGGGATCTTTTGTTGATGAAGTAATAAAAAACAGCCTGGTAAAGGGGGCTGTATTAGTAAATATGGGCAACCAACACACTTTTGCCGTGCTCATAAAAGACGATCGGATCTTTGGTTTATTTGAACACCATACACGGATGCTCAATACTGATAAGCTTGATCAGCTCATTGGAAAGCTTTGCCGCAAAGAATTAACACATGAAGAGGTCTTTGAAGATGGAGGCCACGGCTGCTATATCGCACAGGAATCTCCATCAGGCTTTGATTTTGTCGGGGTTATGGGGCCCAGACGCTCCCTGGCACAGGGCCTGGGATATTACATGGTTAATCCCCATGGTGACATGATGATGACCGGATGCTTCGGCCTGCTGGAAGCGGCTAAAAATAAGAAATAACTGGGGATAAGTGGTGGTAGCTGGGCTTGCCTGTCAATTAATATAACGCCGCGAACCATAATATCTGGGGCTGAAATAATAGGGGTCGTTTAGATTGGCTATGGAAACGGTGCTTCCTGTTGAAGGAGAGTGGATAAACTTACCATCTCCAATATAAATACTTCCATGGGAAGGGCCAGGCCGATACCCCTCAAAATATACCAAATCGCCTGGAAGAAGTTCGTCTTTTGCAATGGGCTTTCCTGCGTTAAAGATATCAAAAGAAACACGGGGTAACTCAATACCATTTTCTTTAAAAACAAACCAGACAAACCCGGAAGAATCAAACCCTGACGGGCTGGTTCCACCCCAAACATAAGGAACTCCCACGTATTTCAGGGCGGTCTCCACAATGAACTGACGCTTGCTTTTTTCCAGGTGAGTCCCACGATCAGGAAGAATTCGGGCTTGGGCAAAACGCTCTAAATCGTCAAGCGCAAAATATTCTGCCACAAAATCAGCCGGCACCAAGGTGCTTCCTTCTTTTATGACAGGAGGACTAGCTAAAAATACCGGTTTTCCTGAAACAAGAGCTGTATTTTTATCTATCCAGAGTATGAAATTATTATTCTCCCAGGTAAAGGATACTCTGGCCTCTTCCTGCTCCCAGACCAAATCCGAGACACCAATTCTTGTTAATAGCAAGCGTAATGATAACAGGTCAACTTCATTTTGCTCCTCAGGTTCAGGTTGACTTTCAAAAAGATCAAGAGGTAAATGTTCTGCCATGAAATCAGATGGCACCCATGTGCTTCCTTCTTTAATGACAGGAGACCTTGTTAAAGCTACCGTCTCTCCCGAAACAAGAGCTGCATCCTTACCTATCCAAAGTGTGAATTTTTTATCTTCCCAGTTAAAGGATACACTATCCCCTTCCTGATCCCAAGTCAAATCCCCGGCATCAATTGTTTGCAATAACGGCCGCAAGGGTACCATTTTATTTTCAATGCCAACTTTATTAGCCTCTGCTGTATTTACAAAGAGAAAGAACAAGAAAAGCAAACTTGACGCTATATGGATCAGTTGTGATACTTTTTTCCTGTAAAGCATATATTACTCCTTTTTCCCAAAAAGTATATTTCACAATATTATAACATCAATGTCAATCATCAACGGAAGGGGCTAAATCAGGGACGTGCTAAAGTATCTTTCTACTCTGTCGGGTAGGATCGTTGCAATTCTTTGGTTCGCGCCATATTTTTCTGCCATCTTGACCGCGGCCCAAACATTGGCACCGGAAGAAGTGCCGACCAGAATGCCCAGGACTTTGGCCAAATCCCTTGCCGTATGGATGGCATCATCATCTGTCACTTCTATTACATCATCGATAAGGCTTACATCAAGCACACCGGGAATAAATCCATCGCCAATTCCCTGTATCTTGTGTAATCCGGGCTCATGTCCCAGCAGGGCTGAAACATTTTTTGGTTCTACGGCAATAACCCTGGCTAAGGGATTTTTTTCTTTAAAGAATCTGCCTACTCCTCCCAGGGTTCCCCCGCTGCCCAGCCCGGATACGAAGATATCCACTTTGGCACCCATCTGTTCCCAGATTTCCGAAGCGGTTGTGAGATAATGAATCTGGGGATTATCAGGGTTTTCAAATTGCTGGGGGACAAAAATTTTAGGATCCTTCGCCTTTTGTTGCTTAACTTCCGCCACCGCCCCGGCGATGCTGTCTTTTGCATCCGTTAAGATTAGTTCTGCGCCCAATGCACTGATTATCTTTTTTCTTTCCTCACTCATATTGGACGGCATTACAATAACAACCCGGTACCCCTTTTGAATACCGGCCAGAGCAATGCCGATACCCGTATTGCCCGAGGTGGGCTCCATGATTGTCATCCCCGGTTTTAAATTACCTTTAGCTTCCGCTTGTATAATCATATGCTTCGCAACCCTGTCTTTGATACTTCCACCAGGGTTTAGATATTCTGCCTTAGCAAAAATATTGAGGCCGGTAAGTTTTTTCAGACTAACCAATGGTGTGTTGCCGATAGTATCGAGGATGTTTTCTATGATAATTGTTTTTCTACCTCCTTAGTATAATTTAACACTATTAATTTGATGGTATGGTGTTTTTTTATTCCTCAATGGCTCCTCCTATTTTTTAAAAGTGCCGCCTAAAACAATATTCCGGGTTAACAACACGTTCTTTTAATTATTCATGAAACTTTAACTGTTCCCTGAGGTTTTTTCCAGCTATGTTTCATATTGATAATTCAAGAACTTGGTTGGATTTCCTTCTTTTTGAGGAGAGTGAGACTATGGGGTCAGGCTTGAAATATTTACTTATTCTAATTCCCACCTTTGAATCACATCTTCTACGTTAGCACCCTTACTCACACCTGACTTTATTTTTGATATCATTGATATGGACAAATTAAGCTTATGTGCCAGCTCTATATTTTTTATGTTGCTGTGCTTTTCACTTAATAGGACGATAGCTTTTCGAATATCAGTTATCCTCTGAATTTTTGTCTTTCTCTTGATCTCGCTAATATTGACATTTTCATTGTTACAGACTTTTTCTATTATTTCATCAATGCTTAATTCTTTCTCCTTGTCTTCATTCTCCCTCTCAATAACCTGCATGCCGGATTGGAATTCCTCAAATTTGTCAAAATCTATCTCTTCTTCATATTCATGATTCATGAACTGCGAATACTGCTTTAAAGCTTCTCTTCTATTCTCAGAAAACATTCTTAATACATCGGACGTATCAATAAAATTGCCGGTCTCTTTTCCAATATAATGATTATGGCTACTCCATTTATATGCTAAACCACCAACCAAATTTGCTTTAACAGGATTATTGTGAATATACCTTATCAGCTGCAATAAATAGCTGTTTTTGTCACAAAGCAGTGCTTTGTATCTTTGTTGAAAAACATGGCCTGTCCTATTGTTGCCATGATTAAACCATTGGGTATAGACCTGCTGTACCCGCTGCATGATCTGAGACAAAGGGATACCATGCACTTCTATTAGAAGGTGTGCATGGTTATTCATAATACAAAA
>SKMY01000124.1 GCA_007120815.1 Syntrophomonadaceae bacterium
GCTTTTTCCGGTGAATCAAAGACGGGAACGTGGTTCTGGTAATAGGCCTGAGAAAAGTTATCTTCCTCTCGGAAAGAGGAAATGATCAGTGGGATGTTGTGCTTCCAGGGTAGTGAGACGGGTTCCGTCATATCTCGCTTGAAGCGCTCCAGCAAATCTTCCAGAGGGGCATTGCCAATAAGTTCCTTAATGTGGGGGTATTTTTCTTCCATGAAGCTGGAGCTCATGGCCCCGTGAAGTACAATACCGTCTACTTCCCCACTTTTCATAAGCATCTCCGGCAGGGTCGTGCTGATCAGGGTCGCATCCAGGTTGAAGGTAACATCCACCGGGTTTTTGCTGGAGGCCTGGCCGGGAAGAAGGGCTTCCATTTCCTCTTGAAGGCCTTTGGAAAGCAAAGGTACTTCCATTCCACCCTCATCACAGGTATGAGATATGGCGGTTCCGGGCCCCCCGGAATTGGTGATCACACCAACGCGGGGACCTCTCAAAGGAGGCTGGGTTGCCAGGGCCCAACCGTGCCCATACAGGTCTTCAATGGAATGGACACGAATAATACCTGCCTGCTTAAAAATACCGTCATAGAGATAATCGGGCCCGGCCATGGAGCCTGTATGGCTGCTTCCTGCCCTGGCCCCGGCATCGGAGCCGCCCACGTACTGGGCCAGAACGGGTTTATGAGGGGTAATGGATTGAGCAACTTCAATAAACCGCCTTCCATCTCTAATTCCTTCAATATATAAACCGATTGCCCTGGTGGACTCATCTTCTCCCAGGTATTCCAGGGCATCTACCAGGTTTAGATCGGCTTCATTCCCCACGCTGATCGCTTTGCTAAAGAAAATTCCCCGTTTTCGAAGATAAGCCAGAGTTTGCGTGACATAGGTTCCGCTTTGAGAAGCAATGCCCAGCAATCCCGGTTTGCCGCTCATTCGCATCACGGTCATATTAAGGGAAGCCTGGGAGTTAAGGATGCCCATGCAGTTCGGCCCCAAAAAACGGATGCCAAACCGGGCACCCACTTCTCTTAGCCTTTCCTCTAAGGCTTCTCCTTCCTGGCCGGTTTCTTTAAATCCCGCGGAGATAATAATGGCTCTTTTTGTGCCAATTTGTCCCAGCTGTTCCAGAAGCTCAACGGCGCTTTTGGTCGGGACCACCAGCATGGCCAGGTCTGGCGGTTCGGGAAGGTCAAAAACCGATGTATAAGCCTTGTAACCCAGAACGTTTTCTTCCCGGGGATGAATGGGATAAACGGTTCCTGTAAACCCGTCTTTTATTATGCTCAACGCCTGCATGGTACCCATCTTCATTGGATTGTTTCCAGCCCCCACAACGGCAATAGAGCGGGGATTCATCAGCAGGTGAAATGGGTTCTCCGAATTTTTCTCGCTCTCGGGATGAGGGCTTCCGTGCCTTTCATTCCTACAATATTTCCTGTTATCATAACGTTCCATGGTTTTATCTCCTTTTTTTGGGGGGAAGCACGGGGACGGTTCTCTTGCTTCCTTTTTGGTTTTTTTAATTTACCTTTTTTTGTTTTTTTTGCTCACCTGCAGATAAAGATCAGTTTTCTGCAGGGGCGCTTTAATATTATAACAAATTCTTTGCTGCCGCTGAAATGCTCCAACTGGAAAAATATGTGGGATGTACTTTTTAATTTTTCTGCAAGGAAATAAACAGGATCTGGCGAAATAGAAAAGTATGTAAATGAGGTAATTTCAACTAATTCAGGAAAGCAGGTGCAAGTAATTGCCGAAACTAACAAAAGAGGAAATCATAAATAAAACTCGGCAGTTTTTTTCCAACAAACGAAATCTTTACCTGGTGCTGGGTATTACTACCCTGGTGATGATTACACTGGTTGTTTTTTTGGTTTCCAACCCTGAGCCTCCTCCCGTTTATGACTTTGTCGAGCTGACCCAAACCGATGAGAATACAACGGTTAAAATAGACATGCAAGATGTGCTTGCCGGAGAACATGTCGTGATTGAAACGCCTGAAGACATTGAGGTATTTTTTTCATTAATGGCTCCCGTGATGCTTCAAAAAAAGCAAAATTCCCAGGAAACGCCTCATTGGCTTTACATCGTAGACTTGTACCGCACGGAAAATGATTTTATGCGGGTTCGTTTCGCTGATGAAGCGGTGGCCTTTGAGGCATATTTTGCTACCAACGACCCGGATTTAAATGTGCAAAGCGACGGTCTCTTTATAGTCACCACCCCAACGGGTGAAACAGGTAACGGTATCATTTCCGCCCTGGATTCATATTATTATCAGGCCGTTCTGGCTATGGCCGAAAAAGAACTGGAAGAGCAGGAAGAACAGCCTGCAGAAATAACCGTAAAGGAAATTGTACCGGCTATTTCGGTGGTTATCAACAACCACCCCGCTGCCCGGCCTTCTTCAGGCTTGCAGGAAGCCGATATTATCTATGAATTTTTGGTTGAGGGAGGCTCTACACGTTACCTGGCTGTTTATCGCACCTTGCAAGAAGCCAACTTTAGTATCGGTCCCATCCGCAGCCTTCGCCCTTATTTTGCCGTGCAGTCCCTGGAGCATGGCGGCATTATTGCACACAGCGGTTACTCCGAACGGACGCGGCGGATGGTCCAGGGGATGGGCTTATTCCAAATTGCTGACACAGGGAATAATTTTTGGCGGGATTCATCCAGGAGAGCGCCCCACAATCTTTACACCAACATTAACAACCTGTACCGGGCTGCCGGAGATCGTCCCCAGGTTATGGAGGTAACCTATGCCGTGGAGGAAGAAAAACCCGGCTTGTTTGGGAAAGCGGATATCATAGAGATTAACTACAGTGCTCATAACCGGGTTCGCTATGAATACGATGAAGAACAGGAAGTCTATTTCCGGTTTATAAACGGCGAACCCCACACCGAACTGGAAACCGGTGAGCAGTACACCGCTGCGCGGGTAATCGTTCGTGAAACGCTGCATAAAAATGTTCCCGGGCCCGAGGGGTTGGTTGATATCGAACTGCTTGGTTCCGGAACGGGCACGCTGTACGAGAAAGGATACGAATACCAGGTGACCTGGGACCGGGAGACCAATCAAACCGTCTACCGTTATGTTCACGGTGTAGACGTCAAACCTATCCCCCAAACCACCTGGATCCAGGTTGTAAGACGATAATTTCACGGGTTAAAAATACTTATTGATCATGGAATCATCGTAAGGCGCCTTTCTTCCGGGGCAGTCTTTTTGCGGGCACATCTGGCAGTTTTCAAAGTCGACGTCTGTCGGAAAGGCGATGCCTGAAAGGGATTTGGCTGGTGTCATAAGCATGTTATCGGTTAAACTGACGCCGATCTTCTCGGCAACAGCCGTTTCATTTAATACACTAAATAGCGGTCTCTGTTGCTCCAAAGGCCAGTCGGCCAGGGAACCCGGGTTCATCTTGGCGACTTTCTTCAAGTGGTATGATTCTTTAATGAAGTTTAGAAAATAGGATTGGGTTTCAGCCAGAATGATGTTTCCAATTTCATCCAAGTAGAACCGGTCCAACATATCCTCTATGGACTGCTTAAAATCATCGAATGAGTTGCCGCAAGTGATCACATAAGGGAAAGAAATATAGGCGTTATTCAGGTTAACCCGGAGAATACGGCTGTTGAATAAAATGCCGTCAAGATGTACAGAACGATCGTCGTGGTGGACAACCAAAGATTTCTTGTAAATGATCTGAGGCTTAATGTGTTCTTTTGCCAAACCGATCATTTTTTCTACGCCTTTTGCATGCTTCTGACTGCTTGTAGTATTCATACGAGATAAGACCGTATTCACTTCAAGTGGGTAAGGGATATCTTTTAAATGAATCATCGTTTAGCTCCTGCCGTTTATGATCAACTCACCTGCTAATAGTAACTGGATAATTGCATTATACAAAAAAGAAGAAAAAGATCAAGTTTAAAAGGTTAAACTGCAGGAATTATGCAATAAATATAGAATATTTAAAAAACAATAGGACGCTAAAAATCAATCAAGAACGGTACCCAGGATGGGTTTCAACAGGGAGGAGTTCTCACATGAAGATGCAGTTCTTTAACAACAACCTCCAGGTAATCGAGGATTTATATGATAGAACGCAAAAGTGGTACATGATTTTCTATACGGATCGGGACAGTTTGTCGCTGCATTACGGTTTCTGGAATGAGAGAACACGCTCAAAAAAAGAAGCCCTTGTGAATCAGTACGATGAAGTTAGTGCCTTATTAAAGCCCGACCCCGGGGATGTTATCCTGGATGCCGGTTGTGGGGTTGGGGGCGCTTCTATATGGCTGGCGGAGAAAACAGGTGCAACCCTGCACGGCATAACTCTGTCATCGGTACAGGTCAAAGATGCAAATAAATATGCCGATGCGCGGGGGGTTGGTCACAAAACATCTTTTCACCTGGGGAACTACTTTCAAACGGATTTTGAAGACAACACGTTTGATAAGGCCTTTGCCATTGAAAGTTTTTGTTATTCTTACCCTGAACCGGAGAGGTTTTTCCAGGAAATATTCCGGATACTCAAGCCGGGGGGCCGGATTGTTGTTTCCGATGCCTTCCTGTTGCGAACCCTCCAGAACGAAGAGGAATTAAAACTGGCCAGGGATTTTTGCCAGGGTGTAAAAATGAATGGCTGGTCAACAAAGGAAGAAATTATTCAGGCGTTAGAAAAAAGCGGTTTTAGTAACATACGGATGGTAGATAAAACAAGTGAAGTTGAAAAGAGCGTCAAAGATGTCTACCGCTTGGGAGTGCTTGCCTTGCCGGTTTTTTATTTGTTGAAACCTTTTGGGCTGACTTCCAAGGTAGAAACGGATCA
>SKMY01000014.1 GCA_007120815.1 Syntrophomonadaceae bacterium
AGGTCAAAATTGCTGCAAAGCTGGAGTATTTTAACCCGGGCGGTAGCGTTAAAGATAGAATTGGCTTGAGTATGCTTGAAGAAGCAGAAAATCAGGGGCTTATTAATGAAGATTCCATTATAATAGAACCAACCAGTGGAAATACAGGAATTGCCCTGGCTATGATCAGCGCATCAAAAGGCTATCGCTGTGTTTTGACCATGCCGGATACCATGAGCGTGGAACGCAGGAGCCTGCTCCTTGCCCTTGGCGCAGAAATTGTGCTCACTCCCGGTGAGCAGGGGATGAAAGGAGCGGTTAAAAAAGCAGAAGAGCTGGCTGCAAAAGACAAGAGATATTTTATGCCTATGCAGTTTTCCAACCCTGCAAACCCGGCGGTTCACAGCAATACCACGGCTTTAGAAATCTTGGATGACACGGAGGGTAATGTGGATATTTTAATTGCCGGTGTGGGCACAGGGGGAACGATAACTGGATGTGCCCGGGCAATTAAACAAAAGAAGCCGGAATTGCAAGCAATTGCCGTAGAACCGGCGGAATCTCCTGTTCTTTCCGGGGGAACGCCAGGCCCCCACCGCATACAGGGCATTGGTGCTGGATTTGTTCCCGAGGTCTTAGACACGGCCCTGATCGATGAAATTATCCCGGTTCCTGGTGAATTGGCCCTTGAAACCTCCAGAAGAATCGCCAGAGAAGAGGGCCTCATGGTTGGAATCTCTTCGGGCGCGGCGTGTTATGCGGCCTTGCAGGTGGCAAAACGCCCGGAAAATGAAGGCAAACTGATTGTTGTTATATTTCCAGATCTCTCTGAGCGTTACATTTCGACCGCGTTATTTAGTGAGGATAATACGAGATAGACAGGTGATATATTATGCAGTTATCAACCAAAGCGCGTTATGCTGTGCGTGCCATGATTGAGTTGGCCAATGACTACGGGAAGGGTCCGCTGCAGCTAAAGGAAATCGCGAAAAGGCAGGGTATTTCCAATAAATATTTGGAACAAGTGATGGCACCTTTAAGAACCCGGGGAATCGTTTACACTCAAAAAGGCAGCCGAGGTGGTTATTTTTTGGCTAAGCCGCCGGAAGAGGTTTCGCTCTTTGAGATAATACACGGGGTCGAGGGTTCACTGGCCCCGGTCCCTTGTGTGGATAATGCCAATTTGTGCGCAAGAGCAGATGTTTGTGCGACACGAGACCTTTGGGGTCGATTGAAACAACTGGTTAGCCGTGAGCTAGAGTCTATAAGTCTAGCTGATCTCACTGTGGAACAAGAAAAAAAGCAGAGGCAGGCCGGTGAGACCTTAAGTTACCAGATATAAAATAAACGCAATTACTCAGAGCTACTTGTAAGGGAAACTGCGGGGAAGGGAAGCTGTGGGGACGGTTGTGTGCCACGAGCACACTGTATAGGAAGCTGCGGGGACGGTTCTGGTGCTTCCGTAACGAAGTGGAGGACCGAAAGGGTAAGCGACAGAACCGTCCCCCTGCTTCCCGATATATGCGCAATTAGTGAGTGGGCAGCAGTAACAAATAAACAATAAATGCCGCTTCATCCCCACTAGTTTTGCCGTTTTTCTTTTAAGAGATAACGAAGGCTGCGGGTGTTCAGGTTTAACTTGTTAGCGGCTTCTTGGCGGTCACCCAGGGTATCGGCAATGACTACTTTAATGATTTTCACAGCTACTTTTCCTTCAAAAGCCCTGATGCTATCCAGCACTTCGGGTAGGTCTATTGTTCCAGCAGTTTTTAATTCTTTTATAAGCTGGGCAGAAAGAGTCTCCAGGAAAGAATCCAGTACGTTTTCATACCCGTTTCTAACTTCTGCGTTTGTTTTTTCCAACTGCACACCAGAGACGCCTGCCGGTTTTGCTTCTCTATCCAGGCTTAGTTTAATTTTCTCAGGCAGGTGAAAGGGTTTGATTTTCTGCCCCTTGGACATCACGAGGGAATGTGCGATAACATTGGAAAGCTCGCGAATGTTTCCCGGCCATGAATAAGAGGCAAGCAAATCAAGGGTTTTTTCCGAAATGCCGGGATGGGAGTGGGATGATGCGTGCTTTTGTAAGAAAAAACTTACCAAATGAGCAATATCTTCTATGCGTTCCCGCAGTGGAGGCAGGTTAAGCCTGGCAACGTCAAGCCGGTAAAGCAGGTCCTTTCGGAAGTTCTGGCTTTTAACAGCTTCCTCAAGGTTAATATTGGTCGCTGCAATGATGCGTATATTTGAATAAAGACAATCTTTACCCCCCACTCTGAAGTACTCACCGGTTTCCAGGACTCTGAGCAGCTTAACCTGAACGTTCAAGCTGGCCTCGCTGATTTCATCCAAGAAAAGGGTCCCTTGATTGGCGATTTCAAAAATACCCTGTCTCAGGTTGGTGGCCCCTGTAAAGGCACCTTTTTCATGACCGAAAAGCTCGCTTTCCAGGAGGCTTTCAGTAAATGCACCACAATTGACGGCAATAAATGGTTTATCCGCCCGGGTGCTTATGGAATGAATGTACCGGGCGAGCACCTCTTTTCCGGTTCCGGTCTCCCCCTGGATCAACACGGTAATGTCCTTCGGAGCAATGACATCGGCAATTTGCTTGATTTGGCGCATTGCTTTACTTTTTCCTACAACAAAACCTGTAGAAGACAATTCTTCTGTATGATCGGATGCGTGATCTGACTCTTTGCTCGAAATGGCCTTATGAATGAGGTCATAAAGTTGCTGAATATCTGTAAAGGGTTTGTCCAGGTAATCATAGGCTCCGATTTGGATAGCTTCCACCGCCGAACGAATGGTGCTGTACGCCGTGATAATAATGGCCGGGCAAAGGGGCTGTTTTTCTTTAAGGTGCTTTAAAAGGATCAGACCGTCAGTGTCCGGAAGCTTTAAGTCTAGAAGTGCCAGGTCAAAAGGTTTTTCATCCATTAATGATAAAGCTTCTCCACCCGTAGCAGCTGTGGTCACCTGGTAGCTTTTTTTTAACAGTAGTCTTTCCAGGAAATCCCGGATGCCTTTTTCATCATCAACCACAAGAACACTGGCTTCTTTCATAACAGTTCCTCCAAAAGAAATAATAAGATAGCCGGCCTGTTTTAGGAACAGGACTTGACTAACTGACCTGGCTTTCTTGGTTTTGCTCTTGAATCGGTGATGGCGTTTCTCGTTCATCTATGCTTAGGGGCAGGGTTATCCGAAAAGTGCTCCCTACGCCGACTTCGCTTCGCAGGCTGATGTCCCCACCATGGGCTTTAATAATCCCATAGCTTATAGAAAGGCCCAGGCCGGTTCCCTGTTCCTTTGTGGTAAAAAATGGGTCAAAAACCCTGAAAAGGTGTTCGGGGCGAATGCCTTGCCCGTTGTCTTCAATGGTGATATAAACGTGTTCATCAATAAGGCCTGTTCTGATGGTTATGATTTTTTCGGGCGTACTTTTTAAAGCATCCCAGGCATTGGTGAGTACATTGATAAAAACCTGTTTTAGCTGGTCCGGGTTAGCTGTAATAACCGGTAGGTGCTGGTAATAATCCTTGGAAATAGTCACCTGGTCATAGTCCACTTGAAAGCGAGTAGCATCGATTGTTTCATCCATAAGAAAGTGCAAATCCAGTGGTACGATTACATTTCTATCATACCTGGAAAATTTCAGCAGGTCATGGATAATTTTTTGACAGCGCAGCCCGTAACTTAAGGCATCTGTGAGCGGTTTGTAGTTCTCATTGTTCTCACATAAATCCATTAAAGATATTTGTATGTTGCCGAGAATAACAGTCAAAGGGTTATTCAGTTCATGAGCGACCCTGGCCGCCATTTCACCCAGGGCTACTTGCTTGGATAAATTACGCCAGTGGGCTTCCATTTCCAATTTTTTTGTAACATCTTTTGCATACTGGATAATGCCGTAAATTTCTTCTTTGTTGTTGTAAACCGGGTAATAGGACATATCGAAGATCCGGCCATTGCGCATTTCCTGCTGCTGCTGCGAAGGCTTACCTTTTTTTAGGACTTCCCGGGCAGGGCAGGGGTTGCATAGTTCATCCCGGTTATGCAGGAAACTGTAACACTTTTGCCCCATCACTTCATCTAATTCAATCCTGTAACAGTTTAACACCGATTCGTTAACCCGTTGAATATTATGGTCCAAATCAATAAAAATAATGGGGTCTTTAACCGCGCGAAATGTTTCTTCCCATTCTATTTTTCGCCGTATGGCTTCATCGTACAGATTCAAGTTTTCAATACAGACTGAAAGTTGCGCGGCAAGTTGTTCCAAAAAAAGCTGGTCGGAATCGGTATAATTTACTTCGTAGTGATTGCAGATCAAAAGCTTGCCAATCATGCTACCCTTTGCGATCAGCGGTATTTTAATAACCTGTTTAAAATCTTGGAAGGACCGGTGGTGCTCGGTAGCTGTTCTAGATTTCCAAAAAAAAGAGCTTAATTCACTGCTTTCCCGGGTGAAATCCACCAGTTCCAGGTGTTCAAAGGGTAATATTTCGCTGAGCTCATCAACCATGCTGTCCATTATTTCAGGCAGGTCAATATCTACATTCATGCTTTTAGCCAGTTTATAGAGAATTTCCAGTTGGGTGTTTCGTTTTTTTGTTTCATTGATCTGCTTTTTAAGCTCTACGTAGTAGCTTTTTTTTGATGAATATACCCCGGTTAGTTTTTCTAGCATTTTACTGCCACACCTCCCGCGTATTTCTAAAAAGCCAGGTTATAAATTTTTTCAATATCTTCCGCTGTTGCTTTCCTGGGGTTCGTAATCAGGCAAGCGTCTTTAATGGCGCACTGGCTGAGGTAG
>SKMY01000213.1 GCA_007120815.1 Syntrophomonadaceae bacterium
GAAGGGTTTTGTCCCGTTCAATGAGGGTTAAAATAATGTCTTTTTTTTTTTTTTTTTTGATGCCAAATAACTTGGCCTGTTCATGAATACCGGTTCCCCGTCCAAACAAGAGGGTTCCTCCCCTGGCACCGGCTTTTTTAGAAGCCTCCAGGACACTTTCAGAATCACCTTTGTTCACAATGGTTACAATGAGATCATGTTGAGGTTCTTTTTCTTTTTTGTCCTCCATTTCAGGCCTCCTTTCTTCCTCATTGACTGCCCCTTCAAACTGGCAGAGATGGCAAATACCCGTAACCCCTGCAACATCAACAACAAGAGCAATGCCGTGCTTGGGCCTTCTCAGGTTGCAGGAATCGCACATGGAATGCAGCACTTCATCGGCATCTTCGTTGCACACCAGGGTTAAGATGACTTCTTTTTCCGGCAGCATGTTGATGCCAAAAAAGCGTTCCTTTTCGTGAACCCCTGTTCCTTGAGCCATCAATGTTGTGCCGCCTTCGGCGCCGCACTGTTTTGACGCATGGACGGCTTTCCGTGCCGCCCCTTTTTTAACAATGCTGATGATCAGCTTATAGTTTTTCAGCAGGTTGCTTTTCATCTTTTCGCCCCTTCCTGTCATAAAGCATTCCCAATACTAAAACGGTAAGAATCGGAGCCAGGGCTACCAGGGCAATCATTCCAAAACCATCCAGCAGGGGATCACGGCCCTCTATGGATGCGGCCACGCCCAGTGCCATGGTTAGGATGAATGTTACCGTCATGGGGCCGGTAGCGACGCCCCCGGAATCAAAAGCAA
This sequence comes from Syntrophomonadaceae bacterium, assembly GCA_007120815.1. The sequence continues at coordinate 797 of SKMY01000213.1, forward strand.
TGCCAACAAAGGTACGGTTGGAAAAACACATTAAAACCAGTGCAAGGCCGTATCCGGGAATAATAAAGTACCATAAAGGAATTCCCGTCAAGATGCGCCACATGGAAAGGGCTATGGATAGGGCGACACCCAACGACAAGGTGTAAAGAATGATTTGCTGAGAAATGTAGCCGGAAGACGTTCTTTCAACTTCATGCCCCATAACCCGTACGGCAGGCTCGGCAAAAGTTGCTGCCAGGCCCAAGACAAAACCGATGGGAACCAGGATCCAGTTGTAAGAAAGCCCCCCCAGGACTTCTCCCATAGCTTCTCCTGCCGGCAAAAATCCTATATAAACCCCCTGCAGAAACAGGGAAAGACCAATAAACGACAGGGTTATTCCCTTGATAATGGTGATCAGTTTACGCCGGGGCAGTTTTAGAAAAAAAACCTGGAAAAAAAGGAAAAATAGCAGCAGGGGGACCAGGGCTATGAAAACCTCGTAAAGTCTTTTACCGAATCCAGCAAAGATCTGTATGTCCATTATCCGAAAAACACCCCCAGAAGTAAAACAGCCAGGAGAGGGCCGATGGAAGCCAGCGCCACCAGCCCAAAGCCGTCAGTTGTTGCGCTTTTGCCGCCCATAACCGAAGCCACGCCTACACCCAATGCAATAACAAAAGGAACGGTAAGGGGGCCCGTTGTAACCCCCCCGGCATCAAAAGAAATGGGCACAAAGTGGGCAGGCGTAAAGGCCGCTATCAAGAAAACCAGGCCGTAACCTGCCCCCAGCAGGTAGATTAAAGGGATGTTGAAAATGATCCGAGTCATGGCCAGGCCAACAAAAATCGCCACCCCCAGGGCCACGGTGTAGATCAGCAGCCTGCTGGAAATATCGCCGCCTGATACCAGGTCTACCTGGAGAGCCAAAACCCGGACATCTGGTTCCGCAACAGTGACAACAAAGCCGAAAAGAAAACCGAAAAAAATCACCATCCAGACTTTGCCCTGCCGCGGCAAAATCGAACCGATCAGCTCTCCGACGGGCAATAAACCATAATTAACGCCCAGCAAAAAAAGGATCAACCCGGCCGTAACCATGAGCACCCCGACAATAAACTGACTAAAAACAGCCCAGGGCAGCTGCATTATGACCAGCTGCAAAAGTATTACCACCAACGTTACGGGGAAAACGGCCAGGACAACTTCTTTTGCCGTTTCTTTTAAGCTTTCCATAGGGGCCCTCCTGAAATGAAATATCAAGCATCACGGTCGGTACAATATCTAATTTTATGTTTCTGCTCAGCGCTTTTTGAAGCAGGGGTGAAGCAGGGGGACGGTTCCGGCGCTTCCTTTTTATTATAATAATAATTCTTCGTAAAATAAAGCGATTCCTTCTTTGATTTAGCGTTGTGGTAAAGGAATATGAAACAAACTGTAGAAGTTATTAAAATGCACACAAGGTAAGATTAAACTTTTAGGAGAGACAATGAAATGGGACATATTGACAATCATAAAGAACAGGTTTATCAAGCCCTGGCAGAACGGTTAAACAAGAATCCCGTGGGAGCCCCTGTTAATGACGCCTTGATGGAGATTTTACAAAAGCTGTATACGGCGGGGGAAGCAGAGCTAGGCAGCCGCTTCCCCATGCTGCCCGTAACCTTCGCTCAGCTCCTGGAGATGAGCGGTAAACCTAAAGAAGCACTGGACGACATGCTGGAAAGCATGGCCAATAAAGGCCTGATCATCGATATTCCACGCCGGGATGAAACCTATTACATGTTAACGCCTATGGTTGTGGGTTTCTTTGAGTACACCTTTATGCGGGCAGATAAAATTGGTTTAAAGGAACTGGCTGAGCTGTTTGAGCAGTACATGCAGGATCAGGCCGTTCGGGAAGAGATGTTTGACGGGGAGACCAAGATGTTTCGAGCCCTGGCCTATGAGCGAATTTTACCCCTGGCGGTGGAAACGGAAGTGCTCGACTATGACCGGGCTTCGGAAATCATACGCCAGGCCGGGGGCGGTGCACTTTCCACCTGTGCCTGCCGACACAAAGCCGAGCACCTGGGGAAAGCCTGCAGTGCGCCGGTGGAGAATACGTGCACATCTTTAGGCAGGGCCAGCGGCTGGCTGGTCAGGCGCGGATTTGCCCGGGAGGCCACCGTCGAGGAGCTCCTGGAAAATCTGAACCGGGCCCAGGAGTTAGGGTTGGTCTTGTTGTGCGACAATGTTCTCGGTAATCCCACATTCATCTGTTACTGCTGCGGCTGCTGCTGCGGAGTTCTCAGGGCAATAAATGAAAATAATATCCCGGCCGTTCAGCCAGGTAATTTTTTACCCCAGGTCCTCACTGAGAACTGCACGGGCTGCGGAATTTGCGAAGAAAGCTGCCACATCGACGCTGTTATTATGGAGGAAGGAAAGGAAAACAACCAGGACCTGCCTTTAATAAACAATGAACGCTGTATCGGATGTGGTGTTTGTGCAGCTGCCTGCCCCCATGAAGCCCTGGTAATGAAATCCCGGAAAGAACGCTATACGCCGCCTCGAAGCAAAAAAGAACAGCTTCTTTCCATAGCGAAAGAGAAAAAACGCTTGCCTTTTTAACCGTTCGCCAATTACCCATTGAATAACTCGAAAAAGCCCTTTATTACTTTTGAGGGCTTTTTTAGTCTGGTTTTCTTGATGCATGATTTCCGGTAGTCGTGATATAATGGTAGGGGGAAAGTAAACGCCCTTTAACCGGCATAGAGGCGTATGAGGTGATAATTTGACATGCATGAGACAGGCTCTCTTTGGAATGGTCCCCCCCGCAGCGCTGGAGATACTGGAAAAAATGTCTGAGGGCGGCTTTAAGTGCTACCTGGTTGGAGGTTGCGTAAGGGATATTTTGCTTTCTCGCACCCCCACGGACTATGATTTTGTGACGGGTCGCATTCCTGCGGAAATCAAGCATGCAGCCGCAGAAGCGGGTTGGAAAGCCTGGGAACACGATGAGTCATTTGGTGTTGTAAATGTTGTTATCCAGGAAGAGAGCTTCGAAATAGCAACCATGCGTACCGAATCTTATGGGGAGGATCCTCACCGCCCTGAATATGTGACCTTTCTACAAGACATTAAACTCGATCTCTCCCGGCGTGACTTTACGATTAATGCCATGGCCATGGATCTTGCAGGAAACCTGTTAGACCCCTTTGGCGGCCGGGAGGATTTAGCCAAAGGGTTTATCCGCAGCGTTGGAAACCCCCTGGAGCGTTTCCTGGAAGATCCCTTGCGGCTGATGCGTGCCCCTCGATTTGCGGCCCAAACAGGTTTTCAGGTTGATCCGGCAATCCTGAAAGCAGGGCGATCTACAGGTGTACAAAACCGGTTTAAAAAACTATCCGTGGAGCGAGTCCGGGATGAGCTGGAAAAAATACTGCTGGCACCTCAACCGGCGCTTGGATTAAAAATCCTGCAAGAAATGGGGGTCCTGGATTTCAGCTGTGCCGCAAAAGCCGCCGGGAAAAAAGAAGGGGCTGCACTGTTACCAGAACTATCCAGACTTAAAGGTGTCGGGCAAAATCCACGGTTTCACAGGCATGATGTACTGGAGCATACCCTGCGGACGGTCAACGAAATTAAGCCGAATATTACGCTGCGATGGGCGGCATTGCTTCACGATATTGCCAAGGGAGCCGAAGGGGTTCGCACCCTCAACAAGAAAGGGGAGATCGCCGATTATGGTCATGCCCGTGAAGGCGCAGAAATGGCCCAGCATATCCTGGAAAGGTTACGGGTTCCTCGTGCCGTAACCACCCGGGCGGTCTGGTTGATCAAACACCATATGGATCTTAACTTTGCTAACCGGCAGAGCGCCGTTCGATGGGTAAAAAAGCGTGCCCGGGAGTTTTCCAATCGGGAACACTTCACCGAGGCGATTGAGCAGCTCTTTACGTTGGCCCAAGCCGATAACCTGGCCCGGGACAGGGACGAAGAGTCATCTTTCCTACCGGAAATGC
>SKMY01000261.1 GCA_007120815.1 Syntrophomonadaceae bacterium
CGTAATCGGCGCTTTTGAAAACACCCTGGAAGCGATTGTGGTTCTCGCTGTCTTTATTCCCGTTATTATGGACATGGGGGGGAATGTGGGCACGCAATCGTCAACGCTTTTTGTGCGGGGGTTGGCAACAGGAGAAATTGCTCCCGTTGATGTCTGGCGCTATTTTTTCCGGGAAGTCAGGATAGGACTAACAATTGGCATATTAAATGGTGTATTTGTTTCAATCGTTGCCTCCCTTTGGCAGGGGATGCCCCTCTTGGGGCTGGTGGTGGGCGTTGCCATGTTCAGCACGATAACGTTGGCTGCGCTAATCGGCACCCTTGTTCCCATGTTTTTCAATTACTACGGTATTGACCCGGCAATTACGGCAGGCCCTTTTGTAACGACGATTAAAGATGTTACAGGATTATTGATTTATTTCTATATCGCTACCGCCTTTATGGAATATCTTGTTTGATTCCCAGTTATTTTGACTTTTTTTGGGATCTGAACCCTTTTCCTTCTGCTTAATTCTTTGTAAATTGAGATGAATTGCGATTAAGAGCAAGATTTCAGCAAAAATCTTTCTCTTTTTTTTTATATTTTTAATATTATACTAGAAGGATTTTTCGATAAGGGGTAGAATATATAGAAAAAGTGGTTTGAAGTGGTTTAAAGTGGAGGAAGCGTCCGGTCAATTAACTGGGAAGTGGAGCTGCCTGTTATGTTAATGGGAGAATACGTACATACCTTGGATAAGAAGGGCCGGGTTATTGTTCCAGCTCGCTTTCGGGATGAGTTGGGTGAGCGTTTTGTGATCACCCGTGGGCTGGACCGGTGTCTTTTCCTGTATCCTCTACGGGAATGGGCCAGCCTGGAGAAGAGGCTGAAAGAACTGCCCCTGGCCAAGGCCGATGCCCGGAAATTTATGCGTTTCTTTTTTTCCGGTGCTTCGGAAGTGGAAATTGACAAACAGGGACGGGTTTTGCTTCCTCCCCAGCTGAGGGAACATGCTGATGTGCACAAAGAGGTTATTATCATTGGCGTTTCGAACCGGGCGGAGATTTGGAGTAAAGAAAACTGGGAAGTATACAGTAATGAATCGGATCTATCCTTTGAACAAGTTGCAGAAAAAATGATTGATTTTCAGTTTTGATTGGCCTAAAGGAGGCATGTAATGGGCCCCGGGCATAAAAATGAATCTTTTAAGCATATACCTGTGTTGTTAAATGAAGCCCTTCATTTTCTCAATCCTTACCCCGGTGCCACCGTGGTAGATGCTACGCTGGGCGGGGGCGGGCACGCTGAACCGATACTCCATAAAATTATGCCAGATGGCAGATTGGTTGGAATCGATTTTGACGAAAATGCCATCAAAGCCGCTCAAAAAAGGCTGGCACCCTTTGGGGCGTCCTTTATCCCGGTTCAAGGGAATTTTTCCAACCTGCAAGCCGTGTTGCAAAGACTGGGCTTCACAACCGTGGATAGCGTATTGATGGATCTGGGGGTTTCTTCACACCAGCTGGACTGTGCCGGACGCGGGTTTTCTTACCAAAAAGACGTTTTTCTCGACATGCGCATGGGGCCGGATATTGAAAAAACGGCTGCTGATTTGTTAAATACACTGCCCCGGGAAGAGCTTGGGCGAATTTTTAATCGATACGGGGAAGAGAAGTGGGCGAGTCGGATTGCTTCGTTTATTGAAAAGCACCGCATACAAAAAGGCCCTGTGACCCACAGCGCCCAACTGGTAGAGATTATAAAAAGTGCCATTCCTGCTTCTTCCCGCCGAAAAGGCGGCCATCCGGCAAAGCGTATTTTCCAGGCTCTGCGTATCGCCGTCAACGGTGAACTGGATAACTTGGAAAAAGGACTGGAGCAAGGTGTTAACTGTTTAAAACCGGGTGGGCGAATCGTGGTTATTGCTTATCATTCGCTGGAAGATGAAGTGGTGAAAAACCAGTTTAAAAGACGGGCCAACCCGTGTATCTGCCCCCCGAAGTTCCCGGTTTGCCGGTGTGGTAAAGCTCCCGAAGTTCAATTGCTCACACCAAAAGTTGTAGCGCCCGGCCAGGATGAGATCACCTTCAACCCCAGGGCACGAAGTGCCAGACTCCGGGCGGCAGAAAAGCTATAGCCTCATGATTGTGGAAAAAGTTCTAACAAGATTAGAAGGTGAATAAGGTGTTAGTAACGAAAGAAAAACCAACAATAAGCTACTATCCCCAGCAAAAACCCTTACATAATCGAACCGCTCGTGAAAAATTAAAAGTATCTCCTTCTTCACAGCAAAAACTTGCAGGGCATCCGGGTGAAAGTCTGTTATTATGTGTTTTAATTTTTCTTTTAATCGCTGTCAGCATCGGCCTGATCGCACAATACAGTCGAGTCATTGCTGTGAACTACCAGGTTCAGCAAGTGAACCGGGAAATTGCTCAGTTGCAAGAAGAAAAAGAACACCTCGCTATTGAAGTCAGAAGTTTGAGTGCGCTGGAACGAATTGAGAACATCGCAGTCAATGAGCTGGGATTACAGTACCCTGAGCAAAAACAATGGCTAAGGTTGTCTGCCAGGGGAAACTAGTGGGGTGTAGTCAGGTGAAAATATGACAAGACAAAAAGTGTCGAGTTTGCAAATAAAACGGCGGCTGCTTGCAGTATTTATTTTTACCGCTCTCCTCATGGGGGCGCTTGTGTTTCGGTTGGGCTGGATTCAATTTGTTATGGCTGAAGAATTGCAGCTCAAAGCATGGGATCAGTGGAACCGAAGCATTCCCGCTCGTTCATCCCGAGGGGATATTTTTGATCGCAATGGCAACCTCTTGGCCGGGAGCGCAACCGTTGAAACCGTTGTCGCCATTCCCCCCCAGATTAATGATCCCCTTTTTTCAGCAAGGGCCCTTGCCCCGGTCCTGGATATGACCGAAGAGCGCATCGTGGAATTAATTACCCAGGAACGCGCCGCTGTTTACCTTAAACGCAGAGTTAATGAAGACGTTGCCCGAGAGGTTCGATTGTTAAACTTGCCAGGAATTACATTCACTCAGGAATCAAAACGATTTTATCCCAATACCAACCTGCTTTCTCAGCTTTTGGGCTTTGTCGGTACCGACCAGGGATGGGCGGGATTGGAAATATTTTATGAAGAAGAACTGGAAGGACGGGACGGAAGTATCATGTTCCCAACGGACAACAAGGGCCGGGAAATCCCCGGCGTCCGTCGGTTTGTCCCCCCCAAGGAAGGAAAAGATCTTTATCTCACTATTGATGAAACCATCCAGTTCATCGTTGAAAGGGAACTTTCCCGGGCCATGATTGAATATGATCCCAAGCGGGTTATGGCCTTGGCCGTAAATCCCCAAACCGGCGAAGTGCTTGCTGCCGCATCTAAACCGGATTTTGATCCAAACCATTACAATGATTTTGACAATGAATACTGGCGCCTGTTTCCAATCACTGACACCTTTGAGCCGGGATCCACCTTTAAGCTGATCACGTTGAGCGCTGCCATGGAAGAGGGCCTCTATTTTGAAAGCGAGCCTTTTTTTTGTTCCGGTTCGGTAAAAGTAGCCGGGCAAACCATACGCTGTTGGACATCACACAAAGGCGGGCATGGCTCAATAAACTTCATCGAAGCCGTGTATAATTCCTGCAACCCGGCGTTTATCTCTTTGGGAGAAAAGCTGGGTGCGGAGCGGCTTTTCGATTATATTCGTGCCTTTGGTTTTGGCGCAGCATCGGGGATCGATTACCCCGGGGAGGGAAGGGGACAGATTTTCAGGCCGGAACAAATTGGCCCGGTAGAGTTGGCCACTTCATCTTTTGGCCAGGGTATTTCCGTTACTCCCCTGCAGCAGGTTATGGCTGTATCCGCTTTTGCCAACGGCGGGCAATTACTGCGGCCCTACTTCGTTAAAGAAATCGTGGACATCGATGGAACGACCGTTTATGAACGCGAGCCTGAAGTGATCCGCCAGGTTATTTCCCAAAGTACAGCAGAACGGGTGAGCCGCGCCATGCTAGGGGTGGTGGAAGAAGGAAGCGGTGTAAACGCCAGCATTGAAGGATATCTTGTAGCCGGCAAAACAGGGACAGCACAAAAGGTTTCAGGAGGAAAGTATGTTCCAGGAGAATATGTGCTTTCATTTATTGGTTTCGCGCCATTAGAGGATCCCCAGGTTGTAATTTACGTGGCTGTAGACGGTGCAAGGCGCGGGCCCCAATGGGGCTCACAAGTCAGCGCGCCTCTCTTCCAATCCATTATGAAGGATGTGCTGTCCTATCTGGATATTCCACCCGCACATCTTCCAGAAGACGAAGAGGAACTTCGGCTCCTCACCGTTCCCGACTTAAAAGGCATGACCATCGATGAGGCCGCTGCCATGCTGGACACCAAGGGGTTGCTGGTGCGATTAGTTGGAGAAGAGGGCGTGATTGTCGACCAGACACCGAAAGCCGGGGCCCAGGTGCCGCTGCGCACCCATATCATTATTTATCTGGATGACTTGTTTGACGATGAGGCCTCAGGCTATATTACGGTCCCTGACCTGCAGGGAATGACGGTCAAAGAGGTGGGTGAAATACTGGGCCACATTGGCTTGAGAATGGAAAGGGATGGATCGGGCATTGTCATCAAGCAAAATCCTGCTCCCGGCACCCGGGTGGACCGGAATTCCAATGTAACCGTTTATCTCTCTTCTCCCCTCGACTGACCTTTTTTGCCATGAATTGAAAAAACACCTCTTTCCAGTGAACTTGCAACTTCATTACAGTGAGTATTCTCATCATATAGTGTACATACTACTACATATATAAAGGGTAGATTGTGCTTAGAGACCCAGGTTAAACCGCTGTATCTGGTGTGCGCGCTGATGACGGGAAAGGAGAAGCCTATGGACGCCATTAAAAAGCTTGATGAACTGTTAACATTTATTCATACCCTTCAAGTTGAGGGAAAAACAGACCTGTTTGTGCGCGGCATGACGTACCATTCGGAACGGGTTGAACCCGGGTTTCTTTTCTTTTGCCTTGAGGGCAGCCGCTTCGACGGGCATGATTTTATACCTCAAGCCATAAAGGCCGGTGCTTCAGCCGTTGTACTAGAAAAAGACAGGGCAGTAGCGGGTGCTGTTAAAATTTTGGTTCCCAGCGTTCGCCCGGCCATGGCTGCATTCTCTCAACTGTATTACGGAAACCCATCGGAGCGTTTGCGTTTGATTGGTGTAACCGGAACAAACGGCAAAACAACGACAACTCACCTGATTGAAGCTATCCTGGCCTCTCGCCGGGCTAAAACCGGTTTGCTGGGTACCATCAAATACCAGGTCGGCCAGGAGAGTCTTCCCGTGCTGGCAACAACACCTGAAGCCCCCGACCTGCAACGGATCCTCCTGACAATGACTGAGAAAGACGTTCAATACGCGGTTATGGAGGTTTCTTCACACGCTCTTGAGCTGAACCGGGTTTCCGGGTGTGATTTTGATATCGCCGTCCTGACGAATGTTACGGAAGATCACCTGGACTTTCATCAAGAATTTGAACGCTACCTTTCTGCAAAGGGCAAGCTCTTTTCTCAATTAGGCGGAAGCTTCGTCAAACAGGCTTTGCCCCGCTATGCCGTTATCAACGCTGATGATAGCAGTGCATCGTATTTTATGCGGCAGACTACCGTTCAGTGGGTGACCTATGGCATTTCAGAGCCTGCTGAAGTGACCGCTACAGATCTGGTTGTTAGAAACGAAGGGGTGAGTTTTTCTCTTCATTCACCCTGGGGAGATGAGCACTTTTCGCTAAAGCTAACCGGTAAATTCAGCGTGTATAACGCACTGGCGGCAATAACCGTCGGCTTGTTAGAGGGCGTTTCTCTGCAAAACATAAAACAGGTTTTGGAAGGAATCGTTGGAATTCCCGGTCGGTTTGAGCGGATTGACCTGGGGCAGGATTTTGCTGTGATAGTAGACTACGCCCATACGCCAGATGGGTTGGAAAATGTTCTCCAGGCGGCCAAGGGTTTTGCTGAAGGGAAAATTATCACCGTGTTTGGATGCGGTGGGGAAAGGGACCGCACCAAGCGACCCATGATGGGACGTATTGCGGGACAATACAGTGACTATTGTATCTTAACCTCTGATAACCCAAGAGGGGAAGATCCCTGGAAAATTATTGAAGAGGTAAAGGTTGGATTGCAAGAGAAAAAGGCTTTCGGCAGCGGTTACTCCGTACAGGTGGACCGGCGTGAGGCGATTGAGCTGGGTATTGAATTGGCCAGGCCTGGTGATATCGTCATCATTGCAGGAAAAGGCCACGAAAACTACCAGATATTTTCAGATTACACCATTCACTTCTGTGACAAGGAAGTCGCTTCGGAGATCATTAAAAAAAGAGTGAAAACTTGAAGGGATAAATCATGCTTTCTGTAAAAGACGTATTAGAGGTGACAGGTGGACGGTTAATAACCGGGGACGTTGAGCATCATTTTTCCGGGGCTGTGATTGATTCCAGGGAAGCTCAACCCGGTGACCTTTTTTTCCCTTTAGAGGGTGAAAAAGATAACGGGCACCGCTTTATTCTGCATGCGCTGGAAAAAGGGGCAGCGGGATCCCTGCTGGAAAAAAAAGAATTACACCACTTTGGCGCTGTGGATTTCTCGGCGGGGAAAATTCTTATCGTTGTTGAAAACAGTCTCCTTTCGCTGCAGCAGCTCGCCCGATTTCATCGAAGCCGGTTTGACATTCCCCTGATTGCGGTAACCGGCAGCAACGGGAAAACAACCACAAAAGATTTTGTTGCCTCGGTGCTTTCCAGGCGATATGATGTTCTTAAAACCCAGGGGAACCTGAATAACCACATCGGCCTTCCCTTAATGCTTCTACGCCTGAACGAGGCACATGAAGCCGCTGTTCTTGAATTGGGGATGAGCGGTTTTGGAGAAATTGCCTTGCTGGCCTCCCTGTCGAGCCCTACTGCAGGAGTCATGACTAACATCGGTGAAGCCCACCTGGAACAGCTTGGGAGTCAGGAAAACATCGCCCGGGCCAAGGGAGAGCTGTTGGAGTTTATGGGACCTGAAAGCGCGTTGTTTTTAAATGCAGACGACCCCCACCTATGCCGGATGGTTGAGGGCTTTCACGGCAAAATAGTGACTTATGGGTTTACGGGTAAAGCGCATTACCGGACGGTGGGTTACAGGTCGGAAGATCCGGGATACGGCTTCGAAGCTGTCCTGTCCCAAAAGGAAAAATTTAGAAAAGAAACATTTTGGATTCCTGTTCCGGGTCGGCACAATGTGTATAACGCTCTTGCCGCTGTGGCAGTGGGCTGTTATTTTGATTTGACGGTTGAACAAATTCGGTTGGGTCTTGCCCAGGCGGACGTATCGTCCATGAGGATGGAAAGGTCTTTGACAAAAAAAGGCTTTTGGATTATTAATGACGCCTATAATGCCAGCCCTACCTCTGTTAAATATGCGCTGGAGTTTTTGGTGGAGTGGGGCGGCAAACATAAAAAGATTGCCGTCCTGGGGGACATGTTGGAGCTGGGAGAAGTGTCAGAAGCATCTCACTGTGAAGCCGGACGTTATGCTGCTGAAATTGGCATCGACTACCTGGTTACTTTTGGTGAACTGGCGGAGTACATGGCCCAGGGTGCTGCCCGGGCGGGGTTGTCCCTGGAACGGATTTTTCCGTGCAAAGCCCATGAAGACGCAATTCACTGCCTGGAAAAACTGGTTGAAAAGGATGCCATTGTTCTGATTAAGGGCTCACGAGGGATGAAAATGGAAGGGATTGTCGAGGCACTGACTGCCAGGTATAATTAAAGGGTGAACGCAAAAAATGGAAGTAACTGCCCCATGCCCAGCTAAGGCTGGGGCGTTCAGGAAGCATCGAAGACGACTCCGGCGCTTTCCGATGTATGCGCAATAAGTTAGTGGGCTGTGCAGTAACAAATGGAATAGGATTTCGCTTCAGGAGGATGAAATGATGGGGCCGTATTTTACTGCAGCGTTTTTTGCATTTTTAATCAGTATTGCCCTTGCGCCATTTTATATTAAAATATCCAGAAAATACCATTTCGGACAGCAGATCAGGCTGGACGGTCCCAAGAGGCATTTGAAAAAGGCCGGAACACCGACAATGGGAGGCATTATTTTCCTCCTGTCCTTTTTAATCACGATCTTTTGGCTCGCTCCCAGAACGCCCTTGCTGTATCTTGCCGTGGTGATGATTCTCTTTAGCGCAATTTTAGGATTTATCGATGACTTCCAAAAAGTGGTTCGTAATCACTCCCTGGGGCTAAAAGCCAGGCATAAGCTTTTGGGCCAGTTTGTCTTTGCCATGGGTTTTTACTTGTTCCTGGTGTACCTGGGCCACTCAACGGCTGTTGTCGTGCCATTCACAGGTATACAAATCGAGCTGGGAGCTTTTTATCCTATCCTGATATTTATTATGATCATTGGCACGTCAAATGCCGTGAACCTCACTGATGGAATTGACGGCCTGGCTGCGGGAACTGCAATTCTGGCATTTTTGGCCTTTTTGTTTATCGCATCCGTTCAAGGTTACACGGAAGTAGCTTACCTGTGCGGTATTCTTCTGGGGGCCTGCTTTGGGTTTTTGTTATTTAACATGCATCCCGCCCGGGTATTTATGGGCGATGTGGGCTCTCTTTCCCTGGGAACGGCCCTGGCTGTCATCGCGGTCATACTTAAAGCCGAGCTTACCCTCATTATTATTGGTGGGGTTTTTGTTTTGGAGACCCTTTCGGTGATCGCCCAGGTGGTTTCATTTCGGTTAACGAAGAAAAGAATTTTTTTAATGAGCCCCTTGCATCATCATTTTGAATTGAAAGGTTGGTCTGAGTGGCAGGTGGTGACGGGTTTTTGGGCCCTGGCTTTTTGCTTTGCCTTGCTTGGCCTCCTGGAGTTTTCTCCCTTGTTTTAACACCAATTTAAACAAGCCGGCAGGGCTTGAACGGTCGTCTCGGCCGTTTTAGGGGGTGCCGTTAATTGAAGTGGCAGGTGGCAGGCAACAGGATTCTTGTTATCGGTATGGCTCGAAGCGGTCAGGCCGCAGTTAAACTGCTTTTAAAAGCTGGTGCGTCCCGGGTAATTGCCAATGATCAAAAGCAGTGGGAAAATCTGCAACGTGATGCAGGCAGGCTACTGGAAGACCCGCGGGTAACCTATGTGGGCGGAGGCCACCCCGAGGATCTTCTTAAAGATGTCGCCATGGTCATTAAAAGCCCGGGTGTGAAGCCCGAACTACCCATTCTTAAAAGGGCAGCCGCCGATTCCATCCCGGTCTATTCTGAAATTGAATTGGCTTACAGGTTTAGCCCGACAGCGATTATTGGAATTACCGGAACCAACGGGAAAACGACAACAACTTCACTGGTGGGCGAAATGCTAAAAAAGCAATTTGGTCGGGTTTACGTGGCTGGCAATATCGGCTTTCCCCTTTGCGAGGCCGTCAATTTGGCAGAGAAAGAGGATGTGATCGTTGCAGAACTCAGCAGTTTTCAGCTGGAAAATATCGATCAATTTAGATCTCCCATTGCGGCTATTTTAAATATTTCTCCCGATCACATGGACTACCACGGGACGATGAAGCAGTACATTAAGTCCAAGTCTAAGCTGCTGATCAACCAACGGAAAAACGATGTAGCCGTTATGAACTTTGACGATCCAGAGGTCCGAGCCCTTAGCTCTCACGCAAAGGGCAGGGTTCTTTTTTTCAGTAGAAAAAACACCCTGGAATCGGGGGTTTTCATGGTTAACGGGAATATTGTTCTGATGGAGAAAGAAGAGGTGGCATTTTCCTGTCCTGCCGATGACTTACGAATACCGGGAACTCACAACCTGGAAAATGCTTTGGCAGCTGTTGCTGTTTCGTGGTCTAAAGGGGTATGCTCTGAACATATTAACGGGGCCCTGAAAACATTTCGAGGGGTTCCTCATCGCCTGGAGTTTGTAGCGGAAAAAGACGGCGTGACGTTTATTAACGATTCCAAGGCTACAAACCTGGAAGCGGCAATTACAGCGTTAAAGGCCATACCTGGACGGAAAATTCTCATCGCCGGCGGGCTGGACAAAGGCAGTGTTTTTGAGCCCCTTATAAGCACGTTTAAAGTTGAAAACGTGCACAATCTGGTGTTGCTGGGTGAAACCGCTCCCTTGATTCAAAAGGCCGCTTTAAGGGAGGGTTTTGCTAATGTTGTAATGGTTGACAGTCTTGCAGAAGCTGTGGCGCAGGCATACGATATGGCGTCGAAAGGGGATACGGTTTTGCTTTCACCGGCATGTGCCAGTTGGGATATGTTTAAGAGCTTTGAAGAACGGGGAGACGTATTTAAATCGGAAGTATTTAAGTTAGAGGAGGGCTTATATTATGGGAAAAGCCCCCGCAGAGCGTGAAGCCAGGAATTCTCCTGACTTTTCCATTTTCTTTACGGTATTGATTCTCGCGGGTTTTGGCCTGGTTATGGTATTTAGTGCCAGCTACATTACGTCGCTGGAATCCAGGGGGGATGCCTTCTTTTTTCTGCGTCGCCAGGGTTTTTGGCTGATTCTTGGCCTGGTGGGTATGATGATAGCCTCCAGCTTTGATTACTGGAAATGGCGGAAACTGCTCCCTTTGCTCTTGTTGGCCAATTTTGCTTTGCTTTTGTTAATTTTTGTGCCAGATGTAGGGATTGAGGTTAACGAAGCCAGGCGCTGGATAGGGGTTGGCGGATTTAACATCCAGCCCGCTGAGTTTACCAAGCTGGTTATGATTATTTTTACGGCAGCCTTTTTGGGCAAAAAGAACATCAACATGAATTATTTTTGGGGCAGCAGTTTCATTCCGCTGAGCGTGATGGGGGGTTCCTTTTTATTGATCTTAATGCAGCCCGACCTGGGTACGGCCCTGGCAATTGCCATGGTAACCCTTACAATTATCTTTGCGGCCGGTATTCCATACAAACAACTCCTCACATTGATGGCAGCGGGAGTGCCTTTCGTTATCTACTTAATGTTAAGCGAACCCTATCGTATCAGGCGGATCTTTTCTTTTCTAGACCCCTGGTCGGATCCGCTCCATTCCGGCTATCATATCATTCAATCCCTTTATGCTTTAGGACCAGGCGGTCTTTTCGGTGTCGGACTGGGTCGGAGCAGGCAGAAGCTGTATTACCTTCCTGAACCCCAGAATGATTTTATTTTTGCCATTATCGGAGAGGAATTGGGTTTTCTGGGTGCTGTAACGGTTATGCTCCTCTTTTTTATCCTGATCTGGAGAGGGTTTAAAACATCGCTCCTGGCGCCGGACACCTTCGGGAACCTTCTGGCTTTAGGGATTACCTCCATGGTTGCCATTCAAATGCTGATCAATGTGGGCGTTGTTACAGGGTCTATTCCCATTACAGGGATCAACCTTCCCTTTATCAGCGCCGGCGGCAGTTCGTTATTTTTTACCATGGTTGCTATGGGTGTATTAATGAATATTTCCCGGTATACCCGGTAGCCTGTTTCAGGCATAATGAACATATAAAGGCGTCAATTACAGGAGTCAGTTGCCCCGGTGAGGGCTATCGTAAATTCTGACTCCTGACTAAATAGGAGGTTGTTGTGCGCTTATTAATTACCGGCGGAGGGACTGGTGGTCACATTTACCCGGCCCTGGCTATGGCACGATATGTTAAAAATGCCCGGCCCGGGGCTTCAATATTATTTGTTGGCGCCGAGGGCGGAATGGAAGAAAAAATTGTTCCTGATGCCGGTTTTCCCCTTGAAACGCTGCCTGTGAAAGGTTTTTCCCGCAAACAAATAACCGGAGCTTTTCATACCGTTTACCTGCTGGGAAACGCTTGTGTCCGCGCTAAACGTATTATTGAAAGGTTTAAGCCGGAGGCGGTTTTCGGAACAGGCGGTTATGCGTCAGCCCCAACTATCATTGCTGCCTTAGCGGAACGAAAGAAGGTTATTATTCACGAGCAAAATATTGTTCCGGGTATGACAAACCGCTTCCTGGCGCCCTGGGTCGATAGGGTCTGCCTTTCATTTGAGGCATCCAAACCGTATTATTGGAAAAAGCGGAATACCGTTGTTACGGGCAATCCCAGGGCCAGTGAAATGAATCAACTGCAAAAGGGAACGGCTCGCAACCTGTTAAATATGAATAAAAACATACCCCTGTTACTTGTATCCGGTGGAAGTCGAGGCGCCGCCCGGATCAATCAGTGCATGGTTGAGTTTCTTGAAAATACCAGGGCCTGTTCAAATATTCAGGTGTTGTATATTACAGGGGAAGTATATTATGATGAGATTGTTTCAAGACTAGAAAGAAATCGTGTTTTTGATCAGTTTGGTAAAAATCTGCAAGTGAGGGCTTACCAGCAGGAAATGTCGGTGGCCATGGCTGCAGCGGATTTAATGATCAGTCGTGCAGGAGCGACGACGCTGGCGGAGATTACTTCGCTGGGTGTCCCAACCATTCTTATCCCGTCTCCCAACGTGGTAAACGATCACCAACTTAAAAACGCCCGCTCTCTTGCCGATGTGAATGCAGCGATTTTATTGGAAGAAAAGGAATTAACGGCACAAACGTTGAAAGATCAAATCGATGAACTGGTTAATCAACCGTTGAAACGGGAGTCGCTCAGCTTGAACAGTCGAAAACTGGGAAAGCCGAAGGCCGCTGAGATGATCTACGATTTAATCGCTTTCTGATGGAATTTTCCGTGGACAAGTATTGCCGGGTCACTACATTTTCAAGTGTTGCATAACATATAAGTATACATTTCAGATTTCTTTTTTGGTTTCGGCTCCACATACTTTCTGCAGAAAGCGCCAATAGACAACAGAGGTGAAATGGATGGATTGGAAGAAAAACATGGCACAGGTTTTAAGCATACCTCCTTTAATGAATGAACCCATGCGCTTTCACACGTCACTTCGGGTTGGGGGTCCTGCTGAAATGCTTGCATTTCCCGCAAACCGGGATGAACTAAAAGCGCTGCTTTTAATTGCTCACTCGGAAAACGTGCCGGTTTTTCTTATCGGCCAGGGCACCAACCTCCTGGTTAAAGATGAAGGGATCAGGGGTATCGTAATTAATTTAGCCCGGTTTAGCCCGGCGTTTTCTTTCATTAACTGCTCGGTTAAAGCAGGACCCGGTATTCCGGTGGTAAAACTGGCACGAAAGGCTATTGAAAAAGGACTTGGCGGGCTCGAATTTGCAATAGGGATTCCAGGCAGCCTGGGCGGCGCCATATATATGAACGCTGGCGCGTACGGTCATTCTATAGGCGATCTGGTAAAAGAAGTGAAAACCATGGATTACCAAGGGAAGGAAGTAACCCGTGGCCGCCACGATATCCATTTTTATTACCGGAAAAGCTCCTTCCAAGAGGAGCAAAGTATCATCGTTGAAGCTTCTCTTGAACTGTCTCCTGCAGACAAGGATGAAATGCTGCAAAAGGTCGCTGACATACAAACAACCCGCAAAACCAAGCAGCCTCAAAAACCCAGTGCAGGGAGTGTTTTTCGGAACCCGCCTGGCCAGCCGGCAGGTTACTTGATTGAAAAGGCCGGGCTCAAGGGACGATCTGTTGGAGGTGCACAGGTTTCCACCCTTCACGGCAACTTTATTGTAAACTCAGGTGGCGCAACAGCGGAGGATGTGTTAACGCTGATTAAGTGGGTTCAAAGTGAAGTCCTGGAAAGCCAGGGGGTCGATCTGGAGCTAGAAATCAAGATTGTCGGAAAAGAAGGTATCGATAGGGGAGATTAATATGGAGCGATTTATTGTTGAAGGAGGAAACCAGTTAAAGGGATCCCTTCAAGTCAAGGGAGCTAAAAATTCCATGCTTCCTATCATGGCTGCTGCTGTTTTAAATACCAGCAATTCCAGCATAGAACTTCAAAATATACCGAATATTTATGACATGCATGTCATGAAAAAGATTTTAGAGTCCTTGGGATATTCGGTTGATTTTCAATCCAGTTCTTTGACGATCACTCCAGGCGATTCAATTAATCATGCTATTTCTGACGACTTGATGAGAGAAATGCGTTCCTCCATTTTTTTGATGGGTCCGCTGATAGCCCGAATCGGCAGAGTGAAGTTAACCTATCCAGGAGGCTGCTCTATCGGACCGAGACCCATTGATCTTCACTTCAAGGGATTGGAGTCTCTTGGGGCTCAGATCCGTGAAGAAAACGGATGCATAGAAGCCTTTGCCCACCGTTTAAAAGGAACGGATATTCACCTGGATTACCCGAGCGTGGGTGCTACGGAAAATTTAATGATGGCTGCGGTTTTAGCCCAGGGAAAAACAGTTATTCACAACGTAGCCAAGGAGCCTGAGATAGTCGATGTTCAAAACTTTTTGAATGCCATGGGCTGCCGGGTCAGAGGGGCTGGAACGGATACGCTGCGCATTGAAGGCGTCGATTTTGCCGGTCCTTGCGAATACCGCATCATCCCCGACCGAATTGTTGCTGGAACCTAT
Organism: Syntrophomonadaceae bacterium; assembly: GCA_007120815.1. The sequence continues at coordinate 14,469 of SKMY01000261.1, forward strand.
TTGATGGCTGCAGCCATCACCGGGGGAAGTATCACCCTACAAGAAATCATTCCTTCCCACCTGGATGCGGTTGTAGCCAAGTTAAAAGAAGCTGGCGTTGAAATTGAGGGAACAGAAGACAGCCTTACGGTACATAACGGAAACTTGAAAGCGGTTGAAACCTTAAGAACGCTTCCCCATCCAGGCTTTCCTACAGATCTCCAGGCCCCCATGATGGCTCTGCTGACGAAAGCCAGGGGAAATAGTATGATCGTTGAAAGCATCTTTGAAGAGCGTTTCAGGCATGTTGATCAACTGAAGAAAATGAATGCCAACATTGTTGCCAAGGGTAGAAACGCATTAATTACAGGGGTAGATCGACTGGTAGGCGCCGAGGTTGAAGCAACGGATCTGCGGGCCGGTGCGGCCCTGGTCCTGGGGGGGCTTGCCGCTGAAGGGACGACAATTATTAATAATATCTGGCATATTGACCGGGGCTATGAATCCATGGAAATAGATTTAGGGTCCCTTGGGGCAAATATTCAAAGAACCGGCTGATGGGTTAAACCGGTTGGCCGGCAATAACTTTTCGTGGTTTAAAAAAATAACGTAGGGATTGCTGAAAGCTTGCAGGAATTTACTGTACGGAGCAAGAAAATAACTTGATAGGAAATATATTCTAGTAAAGCGCTAGAGGTTTCCATACTACCGCCACGGCTTTGGCCGGGGGTGTTGCCAGGGTTATGCAGCGAAAGATGCCTCAAAACAACAGCTCCTATGGTCAACATACCCACATAGTTGAGCGAAACGATAGAAAAAAAATAAAGAACACGCTATTTTTTGTTTTATTGTTCGTGGTTTTTAACCTGTCACTCATGCTTTTTTTGCGTTCATCATTTTTTACCATTGAGCATATTGAGATCAGGGGTTTGGAGCAAGTAGCAGCACAGGATGTTAAAGCGGTTACCCAGATTTACGAAGGGATGAACCTTTGGAAAATTAGCCCACCGACACTTCGAGAAAGGGCTTTATCTATTCCCCGGATTAGATCGGTAGAGGTTGAGCGGGTGTTACCGTCGGAGCTGATTATTTATGTTGAAGAAAAACATCCAGCTGCCCTGGTTTCTTACCACGGGTATTACCTCGAACTGGCCCACGACGGAACGTTTATCGGATTAAAAAATGATTACCAGGGTGAACTTCCTCTGATCAACGGTCTGTTGTGGGGACAGATGGACGTCGGCACGTCTATCCCTGACCGGGCACGGGGAGAAATAATCGATGTTTTTCTCGCTGCCTTTGAAAAGCCCAATGCCCTTCCGCTGGCTGAAGTAAACGTTGAAAACCCTCAACAGATTACAGTTTATACCTGGGA
>SKMY01000223.1 GCA_007120815.1 Syntrophomonadaceae bacterium
GCCACTCCCCGGGCGTGGCAGCTTATTTCCGTTACCTTTCGGTCCGCTTCATCATAAGACACCCGGCCATACCCGGTAGCCACAATTCCGTCCACCATGGATAATTTCAGGCCCGACTGCTGTAACAGGTTGTCTATTAGCTGTTCACCGGCATCTCTAGGGCTCCATCCCGTGGGGACAACCGCTTTATAGACTGTTTCCCTGTTTAGCAGGACGCCTTTAGCAGCAACGGAACCCAGGTCGATTCCCACCACGATCATCATCTATCATCTCCAGCATGGATTCAATGCGCACCTTCAGGCTTTCTTCGTCGGAAGAAGAGTAGTCGGTTTCAAGTTGCAGGTAGGGCAGTCCTTTTCCTTCGGCCAGCTTTTTAATGTCGTGGGCCTCTATGTTGTACGTGTGGCAGGCCTGCCAGGTTAAGTCAATAAGGCCCTCCGCGTTGAATTCATCCAGCATGCGGCCCAAAAGGTCCAGGCGGTAGGGGTTGGGGCTCATGCAGGAACAGGGTATTTGAATGTACTTTTGGGCCAGGGAGACGATAGGATCTGCATGACTGGTATCCGCCAGGAGCTCCAGGGTTTTATATCCTGTGCAGTTCTCCAGGGCTACCACGTGGGCGCCCAGTTCTTCGGTGATGCGGATTACTTTTTCAGACCCCAGTCCCACGGGGCAGCCGGTGAGGATGATACGCGGTCCCGTGGCACTTTCGTTCTCTTTTTTGGAAAGGTTTTCTTTCATGGCTTTTAGTTTTTCCACGATTTCTGCCTTGTCATAACTGAAACCGGCGGACCAAACCACTGTTAACAGATCCAGGCCGCTTAAAACGGGCGGGTAGTTTTTGTTCAGGTCGCTGATTTCTTTGAGCATTTTCTTCTCTTTATTGACCAGGCCGATGGCCTTCCAGATATCTTCATCTTTTATTTCCAGCCCCAGATCTTCTTCAATTCGGCTGCGCAGCTTGCGGATTTCTTCTATCCAGAGTTCAAGGGAGGCGCCGCTTTTGTTTAAGTGGGGCAGCTGCATGACATGTACCGGCTTGAGATTCTGAATAATCTCAAACATTTTCTTTTTTCCGTCACAGGTTGTTTCTCCTACAACCAGGTCGGAAAGGGAGAAAAAAGGACAGGTGTCGGTTGCTGCAAAGCCGTAGGAGGACTTAATAAGGGGACACAGGTTGCGGGGAAGGACTTCTTCGGCAGCGGAGATGGGTTCATCTTTTGTTCCGCAAAGCCCCACGGGAATCGCTCCCGCAGCGATTACCAGTTCCTGGGGGCAAAACGTACAGTAAATGCCCACAACTTTCGTTCCCTTATTTCTTACCTCCAGGAGTTTCGCCACGGTTTGTGCCCTTATGTCTGCGAAGCTGTCCACCATCTTTTCGGTCATTGTTTTGTCTCCTCTCCATAAATAAGCATAAATATAGCTAGCTGAGCCAATAACCCACATTTCAGCTTATCAAAACTTATTTTTGCTTCCCAATACATATTTTCTATAATAGCAACGGAATTCTTAAAAATAATCTATAATACAACCGTACTGACTACGCCGAAACCTGCCCGGGACGGCATTTTCATGGCAAAGTAGAGGTTTTATGAATAGTAAGGAGCCGTAGTATAGAAAAAAACGATTGATTCAGGTTGGTTCCAACAATTATAATTTGAGAAGAATAACTAGATTAACAGGATAATGAAAATTTGCTTTCTCACTGGAGGTGAGCGTTTTGATGATAGAGAAAATCATTGACAACCGGGGTCTGAGCTGTCCTCTCCCGGTGGTGAACACAAAAAAAGCCCTGGAAGAAAACGCAGAGGATTTGGCTGCAGGGCAGACCACTGTATCCATCGTGGATAACGATACGGCTTCCATGAATGTACAGAGATTCGCAAAAAAAGCCGGATACCAGGTTTTGGCGGAAGAAAAAAGCGACGGTATCTATATTTCTATTTCCTCAGGAACGCATGAAAGGCCGGCTCAAGGGGTGCAAAAGCCTGAAAGTGAAGGTTGCGAGTGTTCCTGTGTAAGCCCTTCCGGTGGTGAACCCGAAGTGGTTTTCCTGGTCACGTCATCTGCGTTGGGGCAGGGCAGTGAAGAGCTGGGGAAACTGTTGATGACCAGTTTTTTTAACACCTTTTTGAATGGAGAACCGTTTCCTTCCAAAGTGCTCTTCATGAACAGCGGTGTATTTCTTACTGCAGAAGGCAGTCCTGTGCTGGATAGTTTGAACCGCATGTCGGAAAAAGGCGTGGAGATCCTGTCCTGCGGCACCTGCCTGGACTATTATCAATTAAAGGATAAGCTAAAAGTGGGGGAAGTAACCAACATGTATGATACGGTCGAAACGCTCAGCAGTCCGGCATACCGTTGTGTGACCATTTAGTCATGTGGTTTTAGAGAAGGGATGAACATGGAACTGAACTGTTATTTTACTTTTTCAACGGTGCACTTAGCTCTTCGAGCCGAACATGTTTTAAAAGGGATTGCCTGCTCCTTCCGGTTGATCCCCGTTCCGCGGTTTATCAGCTCCAGCTGCGGGGTGGCCTTGCAGTGCCCCCGTGAAGAATCAGAAACGATCAAGAGTGCGCTGGAGCAAAACCGTGTATCGTATGAACAGATACACATCGTGCAAGAATGTAGTAAACAGAATTAACGACACCAGGAATGGGGACGACCGCTTCAGAGAAATGTCTCTCAAGTATTCGCTTCCCAGGGCATAAAAAGCGGGAGAAGGAGCGCTGAGTTTAATCATCGACTTAACTCTGAGTACAAAGAGGCCGCCTGGTTGGGTGCGGCTTTTTTGTTTGTGAAAAAAATAATTAACAGGGCCGCCACCACGGCGCCGGCAGAGCTTATACGGATGGCCTGGGTTAAACCCAGGGATACGGAAAGAATCCCTGTAATGTAAGGACCGCAGCTGTAAATGATGGTGTAGGCCGTACAGAACAGGCCAAAACCGGTCCCCTGGTATTTTTCCGGCATCAGGCGGAGCACGTACGAGTTGATCAGGGTATTGGTATTCAGGCAGGTTGCCCCCAAAAGGATCAGTATGAGTAACAGAAGCAAATGCTCAACGACCAGGGTAAAGGCGAAAAAAAGGAAAATGCCCAACAACAGGTTGCTCAGAAGGACTCGCAGCGTGCCAAAGCGGTCTGCCAACCAGCCAACGCCAATTTTTGTGGCCAGTGCCGAAATAGCAACCAGGGCAAACATGCGGTTGGCTGTTTCGTAATTGTACGATTTTTCTTCCACGAGATAAGTTGGAATAAATGAGTTGATGCCGGTCCATGAAATAGCGCCCAATCCGCCGACCAGAGTGCTCCAAATAATAAAACGGCGGATCTGGGGGTCTTTGAAAATGACCATGGATGCTTTGGTTTCTTTCCATAAAAGGTTCAGTTGGAGGGGCTTTTTTGCATGTTCTAGTAATTTGCCTTCCTGGTCTATACGATGGGTTGTTTTTTCCGGGTAAGGGTATTGGGTGTTGTTTTCCAGTATTCCTTCCAACTTGCTGGAGTACCTGCGTTTCCCATAGAAAAGAGCTGTTACGGCCAGCAATACCATTCCCTGGGTAAAAAAAATGGCTTGCCAGCTTGAGTGTATAATAAATAAGGTAACCAGGATGGGAGAAATGATACCGGCGACCATGCCAAAGGACTCGAACACGGCTGTTGCTGTAGCCGCCCGGCTGCGGGTTCCCAGGATGACAGCCAGGGTATAGCCGGCAGTTACGTAGATGCCGCTGCTGACTCCCAAGACAAAGGTAAATAGGGCTGTGCTGAGATAGCCCGGAAACAGGCCAACGGTAAAAAAGGAAAGGGCCATGGTCAGACTTCCCAGGTAAACGGTCGGGGTGCAGCCGATTCGGTCTGCCAGAATACCTGAAGGAAAACGGGCCAGGGCATAACCCATAAAGACCAGGGTAATCAGCAGGCCTGCTTGAGCCTTATCAATGGAGAAGGCTTCCATAAAAGGGATAACCAGGGGAGGGTAGACGTTTTTTGTCATAGCCTGGAAAAAAAAGATCACGGCATTTAAAACAAAAACAGTGCTTAACAGGCGATTGTTTTTCAAAAGTCAAAGGCCCCCATTCATTATTCAAAGTAAGGCGTGTTTCAGTAACAATTGCTGTGATGCCAAGAAGAAACTCATTTTATTATATGGTTCATGGAACAGGAGGTCAACGGAAATTAACTATTATATTATATTTCAATAATTTTTAGCGTTAAGAAGGAATTATCAATAGAAAGTAGAATTTAATAATCGGCATCTTTATTTACTTTAAGGAAGAGTAACGGTTCGGCCCAGTCTAAGAAATCATTCCTGCGAAGTAGGGAGAGGATTCTATCGCTTTCCTACGGTCCTCGCTACACAAAGGAAGCGCCAGACCGTTTCCACAGCTTCATGTGCAGAGCTGAGCAATACTTAAGGAGGGGAATGTTTAATGAAAGCGATAAAACCCGGTGAGCAGGCGAAGGCGTTTGGCTTAAAAGATCAAAAGGATAACCTGGTGGAACTGGAGTCGTTTAAAGGGAAAAAGGTGCTGCTGTCCTTTCACCCGTTGGCCTGGACCAGCGTGTGTGCCGAGCAGATGAAGTCTTTGGAAGCCAACAGGGAGGAGCTGGAGAAACTAAATACCGTAGCCCTGGGGTTAAGCGTGGATTCTGTGCCTTGCAAGGCTGCCTGGGCTAAAGACCTTGGTA
>SKMY01000011.1 GCA_007120815.1 Syntrophomonadaceae bacterium
AGAAGCTAGAGATGATCTGGCAGAAATTACAGCCTATTTCTCAGGAGCTTTGCAATCCTCGGGCGGCTGCCGAGCTGGTTTCTAAAATTACGGAAAAAATACGCGAACTGTCCAGACATCCTGGAATTGGCGCACCGCTATCTTCTGTCGTAGATATTCAGGGTGTACAAGAAACGGGTTCTTAAAGGCTCCAAGTGTTATAAAATACGGGTCCAGGAGGAACCTTGTCCCTGGTTCAACATCGCCCGGACTCCCCTGATTCAACGTCAGTTGCCGGGCACAATGTTCAAAGCGAGGATCTTGACCCGGTGAAACCTGGCTTTTCCCGCAAATCCATTCATACCTACATAAAGGAGAAACCCCATGAAAAAGTTGATGATCTACTTCTTGCTAGTCTCTGTACTGCTGAGTTTTGCCTCCCCGGCCCTTGCCACAGGCGAAATCAAGGTTTATGTTGACAACCGATTGCTGCAGCTTGAAGACCCGCCATTTATTCAGGATGGACGGACCCTGGTCCCCATGCGGGCCTTTTTCGAGGCGCTGGGCGCACGGGTTGACTGGGAGCCTGAAACGCAGACAGCCGTTGGAAGGCGCGGTGGCGTGACGGTGCGTATCCCTATCGGCAGCACAAGGCCGACGGTTAACGGGAGGATCGAACAGATCGATGTTGCGGCCCAAATTGTGGACAGCCGCACGTACATCCCCTTGCGGTTTGTTGGTGAAGCCCTCGGCGACGATGTGCATTGGGACGGGGATACACGGAGCATTGCGATCACCAGGGTAGAGGCAACCAATGGTGTTCCCGGAAAACGGGATGAGCAAGAACCTGTTGAAAGCTTGTCCGTCTGGCTGGAAGCGGACCGGGAAGTGGTTCCCGCAGGAGGGGGCCAGGCCATCACGCTCAGCGTCACCGTGGCGGATGACCAGGGGTACCTGGTCGAAGGGGCCCAAGTCAACTTTTTTGCAGAAGCCTTTGAAGCGGGAGAAAGAAACGCGCAATTTTCACAGTCAGAGGTAACAACTGACGCACAGGGAGAGGCCAGGGTGACTTACACAACCCTTGCCGGGGATGACAGGAGATTTGTAACCATTAATGTTTCAGTAAGTAAGGATATTGATGATTACCATTTCATGGAATTCAGGTCGTTGCAGGTCGTCGCTGCAGACCAGGTGGCCAACGTTAGGGGAGTGGTTAACGATCCCTTCACGGGTGCGCCCCTGGAAGGGATCCACATCGTTTTCCAGCGGGCCGATTTGGATCAAAGGAGCATCGGTTTTGTCGAAACCGATGCCCAGGGACGCTATGCCGCCGTGGTGCCCACGGGTTATTACAGCATCTGGTTTAACCTGGAGATCAGAGATGAGATCGCGGTGCATCTCAGCAGCCCGGGGGAAACGTACACGGTAGACAATAAAAAGGGGATTCTCAAAGGCGTGGTTACCGGCGTGCCTCCCGGAGAATCCGTGATGGCGATTGGGCCCGGCTTCCGCAGGACGGATCCTGCTAACTGGACCCTGACAGCGAAAATCCAGCAAGATGGCTCCTTTATGATGGCCCTTTTCCCGAATACTTATGATATCATGGTCATGCACCCGAGCGGTCCCCCGCCCTTTAAAAGGGGAGTCACAATCCAAAGCGGCCAGGTCACCGATCTGGGTACCGTCAGGGGTCGATAAGCCTTCCCATCAAGGGGTAAGGCCGGTGGACTCGCATGAGTCCCTGGAGTAATTCCCGAAAGGGGCAACGATGTTGTTCAGAAACAGTGTTATCGTCATCACCTCCTTATTCTTGGCCGCGTTTTTGCTCGGATTTTTGAACTACACGGTCTTGCGTTTTCATTTAGTGGATGATCCTGAACCAGGTGTTTCTTTTTCTGAAGTTGAAGACGCAGAACAAGATCCTGCCGATGTACAGCAAGATCGTGACCCAGAAAAAATCTTGATCTGCCTGGACCCGGGACATACGGTGGGAACAGGGAGAGGAAACATCGAACATTTTGGCCAAACCGAGAGCATGCTCGTGTGGGAGCTTTCCATGATGCTGGAAGAAGGTCTGTGGGCTAAAGGATTTGAGGTCTATCAGACCAGGGATGATCCGCATGAAGAAGTTTCCATTGCAGAAAGAGCAGAGCGGGCAAATGCCCTGCAAGCGGATTTATTATTAAGTTTGCATGCCGACCTGGGAGGGTTTTCCGGGTATGCTTTTTATGTGCCGGATAAACCCGGTTTGCATGAAAGCAGAGTGGGGCCGGGAGAAAACGTGCGGAAGATAAGCCGGCAGATCGCGGAGAGCTTGGACGAAAGCATCGGGCATGTGGGGCCCATTCGATCTTTGGGAGTTAAATCGGAAGAAATGACTTATTTCGGCCACCGAACCGGTGGAGCCTTACCCCTTTCGATCCACTCGGAAGTTCCCGTGACAACATTGGAACTGGGTTTTTTAGATGGTGAGGTTGATGGCCCGTTCTTGGTTTCGGTAGAAGGAAAACGACTCTGGGTTGATATGTTGTTGGAGGCGCTCGACGAGGATATTTTTTCGGAACGTCCGGCCAGGATACTTAAGTTTACTGACTATGGGGGAGAATAGAATCCAGATAACCGCTATTTCAAGACCTGACCCCATTCACTGCCCTGGCGCCTGCCCTGATCCACAAGAACCGTCCCCGTGGCTCTGAGATAGATGCTCACTTCGAATAATCCGCCACAGCTATGAGGGTTCATTATGAATCGGCGGTATTTTTGTCCACCCTTTCATCTTCCCATATTTAAGGAGCCTTTCGTGTATCTGCATTTCTTTTTGAAAATAATCCATGAGCAGGTTCCGCACAGAATCATTCCTGATAGATTCAATTACAGCACGCACATGCAAATCAATGGCATCCTGAATGCCTTTCAAAATCACAGCATACATGAAAAAATCCTGCATTGATTCCGGGTCCAGGGCTGCAGATGCGGAGGCAGCCGGCCGGTCCGGCATGGCAATTTCGTACTTTACGGATATCTCCTCAAGCACGCTTATCTCTTTTGTTAAAGAATTCAAACCTTGCGTTAGGATGGCTCTGAACTCTTTATCATGGGCAAATTCAAGAAATAGTTGAGTCAAATGAAATTGATCATATCTGTGACTTAAATTGTCCCAGATATGGAAGGCCTCACTAACGGACAGCGGTTCGTTCGTAACGGGTTTAGCTGTTTTGTAAGCAGGGGGGTCGGATTGCCAGCCTTTTAATTTCCCATACTTATAAAGAAGTTCGAAATCGTTTAAATGCTCCTTGAGGTCTTCAGCAATAATTTGCCGGATGCCGTCATTTGTCGTAGAAGTACGATATGCGGTCATCAGGGAAAACAGTTGAGCAATGAGACCGTTATATACACTCCTGAAAATGAATTTGTCTGTGATTGCTTCTATTCTGACCGAGATGTTTAGGTCGTATGGCGGTCTTTCCGGAACCTTGATTTTAAATTTCTTGCCTTCTTTTTCCAGGATGGATGCCTGCTTTGTATAATGTTTTAATAAAGTAGATAAGACTAAAGAAAATTCACGGTCGTGGACAAAGTTTGTGAAAAATTTAACCAGTTCCATGCTGTAGTATCTCGCTCTGAGCAGGTTCCATATATTAAATACTTCCTGCACATCCAATTGCTCCTGTTGCCCTTTTTTGAAAACAGATATGGACATTTCCCTACTCCCTCATGATATTTTTTGTATTTTTCCACAGAGCATGGAGTAATATACTTAACTATACTCGTAAAAAGCCAGATAGGGAAAAAAGGTATTACCAGCTTTTAATAAGCTTAAGCTATAATCACTCCGGCTTTCCAGGACATTTAGTAAGGCAATACAGATAGATAGAAGATAATGATCGCTACGCTTTTCCATAATAACATTTACGGCAGAACATCAGTTCACAAACAAGATAAAAAGACCCTGCAAAAAGCAAGGCCTTAGTAAATCATTAAATAATTAAATATTACTACCGTCATTGGCAGGGGCGCCATCCCCAAGGAACCCCGTTAAAATCACTGGTGCGGGCGAAGGGATTTGAACCCCCACGGGTCGCCCCACAGGATCCTAAGTCCTGCGCGTCTGCCATTTCCGCCACGCCCGCATGGTATGATATTGATACCGGCTTTTAAAACCGGGTAAAAAGGGCTGTCTTTAGCAGTATAACATTGTATTCATATTGACCCGCCCTAGCTGATGAAATTGTAACAAAATGAAGGGAATATGTAAAGAGAAAGTCTTAAAAACTTGATTTTTCCCAATAAACCCTTGAAAAAGCAGTGGAAAAGGTGTTATTATTTTGTATAAGTGCTCAGCTCTAATATTGTTCCGTTCACACCGCAAAGCAGGGGGACGGTTCTGGCGCTTACCCTGTCGGTCCTCCGCTTCGCTCCGGAAGCGCCAGAACCGTCCCCACAGCTTCGCTTACAAATAGCCCTAAGCAGTTACATTTTATCAAGAGGTAAGCCGTGGACTCCTGGAATCGGAATAATGATCAATCATAATGATCAATAAGGAGGCAGGCAAGATGGGACTTTTTACATGGATCGTTGTCGGTGCAATCGCTGGCTGGTTGGCACATCTGTTGGTGAAGGGTTCGGGTTCGGGCCTTTTTGGCAACATCGTGCTTGGTGTTATTGGTGCCCTGGTGGGTGGCTGGATTGCCGGTGC
>SKMY01000282.1 GCA_007120815.1 Syntrophomonadaceae bacterium
AAATTCTTATCAAGCTGGGAATTGTGATATTCCCACTGGTAAGGCACACCCTTTTTTTTTTTTTTTTTTCTGTTCGTGCAAAAATCACAGGGGGTCTTCTTGTTTTGAAGCTCCTGATAGCAGATGCCTCCCGTCGGGTCTTTTGCGAACAGTTTCTTTAGATGTTGATTAACATAGAGGATTTCGTACGTGTGGGGATCAGAAACATAGATGCCTTCGGCGATGCTGTCAAAAATCGAAAGGATCTGGGATCTTTCATAACGAAGTGTTTGTTCCGCCTGTTTTTTTATAAGAATACCGGAGATCATTTCAGCGATAACGGTAAGCACGGTTAGCTCTTCGTTTGTCCAGTTCTTTTCTTTTCTGACAAAATCGAAACCCATAAACCCCAGCAGCGTATTGACCGACACGATGGGCACAACCAAAACCGATTGGATGGACTGGGCCTCCAACAGGGCTTGTTCCGCAGCTGCCTGGGGGGGCATGTCTGCAACACGGGGAACATTAATGGGTTCAAAACGTCTCAACTTCTCCATCCACCAGGGAAAGGCATCCACGGGTAGGTCTTGCAGGTTATGTATTTCCGGCGCAATGCCCTGCTGGCACCACTCATGGGTGTTGTTCATCTCTGCTCCCCCGGCGGAAAACTGGAAAATGTAGCTGCGGTCAACATTAAAAAAAGTCCCGGTTAATTTTAATGCGTGATTTATTCCACTGTTTGTCTGCTCAAAAGGAAGGGTGACAAAAGTTGATGATATTTCAGATATTAGTTTTTCCATTTTCAGTTGATATGCAAGTGCTTCTTCAGCTTTTTTTCTTGCGTAGTCGTGATGTGTCAGAGCAAGCACCCCCTGATTATTTAGTCTTTGCTTTTTTCGTTTCACGGATTACCTATCTCTATCTATCTATCTATGGGACAAAAGTGCTCGGCTTGTTCACCAACAGACACCGATGCCTGGTTCCCCAAATTATAAGAATATTCGATATAGTTTTTACAAATCCCTGCAAATTATTTCAGTTTTTTTTAAAAATCATACTTTTGTATAATAGACACTCCTGCATGGGCAAGGTTGTATGAAATGTACTGAAGCCTGGGAAAGTTCGTTTTATTGACAGAAATTTGGCAGGAATATATGGATTAATTGCCGAAATATACCTTTGAAACGGAAGAGCGATGACTTCCTGGCTGTAGGTGGACGCTTGGCCAGGGGTAAGCCAGTAGCGTAACCGGCCGGTTTGGGCCGGTTTTTTAGTTGCACTGGAAATAACTGCTATCAGGCCCTATTATGGCAAAAATAATAGAAGAAAGGAGGAGAACAAAGATAAGAACGCTGAATGAAGAGCAACATTCAGCAGGGAAGGAGGTGCAAAAAATGAAAAATGTGCTGTTGGCGGGTATGATTTGTTTGATGATTTTTACCGTTTTCGGCTGTGGGGGGCCTTCAGAAACAGTTTCTGACCTGGAGGAAAAAGCTGAGGAAATCACCTCTAAACTGGAAAATGAGCTGGATGAAATGGATGAGCAGCAAGAGAGCACCCAGGAGAGTGTTCGACCGTCGGACGTAGAAGGAATAACGGATGAATTAGCAGAAGTTGTCGATCATTTCATAGCCCAGGGGATCAATATAACACGTGTTGAATCGGTAGTACTTGGCGGCACCCTGGGTGCAGAAGCCGGTCTTTATGTCTCAACGGATGTTACGTTTTTCGAGCTTTACCAGTTTGATCTTGACAATGCTGATGAAAGAACATTGAATTATTTAGAAAACCTGGATGAAGAGTACAGTTCCTTGAATGGGAATATCATGATGGCCCATCCTGATCGGTTTGATGAGTACGAGGAAGACTACTACACGGAAGCAGTTGAAGCAATTATTGAGGCTTTTGAAAGTTTCTAATCAAATAATGCTCAAGAGGAGGGTTTTCTTTAATGAAAGAGTCGTTGCTGCAAAAGAAACGATCAAGTCGTGGTGGCGTAAGAACCTTAATGGTGCTGGCACTGGCCTTTGCCCTGGCACTGCCCCTGGTGGTGGCGCCGGCAGGGGTTCTAGCGGAGGTGCCCGACGGTGTTTACTCCTTTGGTAACTCCAGCTACGGTCAATTGGGCCTGGGTGAATCAAGCGTCATCCGTACCCTTGATAACACCATTCCCAACAGGATTGATGGCCTGGAAAACCCCAGGGCCGTGGCTGCAGGTGATACCCATTCCCTGGTCCTTCTCCATAACGGGGATGTCTACTCCTTCGGAGATACACAAAATGGTAAACTGGGCCACGGGGAGATGGAAGAAAATTATGTGTTCGTCCCCAAAAAAATTGAAGGAATAGGGAAAGCTACGGCCATCGGCACGGGAAGAGATAGATCCTTTATCAGCCTGGAAAATGGCGATCTCTATGCTTTTGGCCGGAACGGCGCTTCCGGTCAGCTAGGGGTTGGACATACTGAGCTAAGCGTACATATCCCCACCAGGGTGGAAGGGATCCGCCATGCCGTAAAGATAGACGGCGGTCAGACCCACACCCTGGTTCTCCAGGAAAATGGCGATGTCTACGGCTTTGGAAGAAGCAATACAACCTTGGGGCAGGGAGATAGAGCACCCGGCACGAATTTGACTCCGGTAAAGGTTCCGCTTCCTGCTCCTGCCAAAGACATTGCCGCAGGCTGGACTCATTCCCTGGCGGTAATGGAAAACGGCGATGTATACGCCTTTGGAGGGAATCACTATGGAGCATTGGGCATAGGGATGGGAACTGGCATGCAAGTGTTTGCAACACCATTAAAAATAGAAGGCCTGGGGCCGGCCAAAGCCGTCGCCGCAGGTAACAGCTCATCCTTTGTCCTTTTGGAAAACGGCGACCTTTACGCTTTCGGCTATAACAACCGCGGCCAGCTGGGCCTGGGGGATACGGAACACAGAGATGTACCCGTCAAAGTGGAAGCTTTAAGCGGGGTGGCAATGATTACAGCCGGAGGCCATCATGCGCTGGCCGTGCTGGAAAACGGCGATGTGTACAGCTGGGGTGAAAGCGGAGCCAAGCTGGGGCATGGAGATACCACAACTCAAAGAAACACGCCCACCCTCATTGAAGGCCTTAAGGGAAATAACGCCCTGGCCATTGCAGCAGGCAATGGCCAATCCCTGGTGATCGTCGGCACCCCTCCCATCACCATTAAAATTGACGGCAAGCTTTTACACACCGATGTGCCGCCGGTCATCCTGGGCGGGCGGACTATGGTCCCCTTGAGGGCCATTTTCGAAGCCCTGGACACCGAGGTGGAATATGATGCAGGAACCCGCACCATCACCGGCACATCAGGGGATACCGTTATCCAGCTGACGGTAGACAGCACTCAGGCCACGGTAAACGGCGAAGAGGTTGCCCTGGATGTGCCCGCCACCGTTATGGAGGGCCGCACCCTGGTGCCCGTGCGCTTCATCGCCGAAAGCACCGGCCAGGAAGTGGGCTGGGAAGCCCGGACCCGGACGGTGCTCATTACCACCGTTGAATAGGGTATCATCTTGTGACAGTGCGACAGGGTTTGGTTCTCTTATTGCTCTTATCGCACCGTCGGCACATATTAAACAAAAGGCCGTGGCGTTTCATATAATTGACACTTCGGCATGAGATTTAAACATGAGACTAACAAAAGAAGGCCCCTGCTGGAGGAAGCGGGCTGCTTCCCCGGCAGAGGCCTCTTTTCTGTTCTACTGACGATTAAACATCTCTTCAGGATAAACGAAAATTTTCTCATTTAAAACCGCCACTTTTCTTAAATATAGGCTCACACCCCCGTGTTGCCCTTTCCCGGCAGGAAGTGTTAACAGCCCTGCTGAAGCTTCTGCTCGATGTAATCCAGGGGGGTAAACGAAAACGATAATTGTAATTATTGAAACTATTTATATTCAAAAACAGTTAAAAATAATAGATTTATTTTAGCTTTGTTGCTTTAACAGGAAATATAGTTATATAATATTGTTTATAGAAATATTCATTGCTTAGAGGTGAGGTAGAGGTAAATGAAAATGCTGGTTTGCACGGACGGGTCGCGGCACAGTCAAAAAACGTTAGAAAGAGCTTCCATCATTGCCAAGGAAACTAATCCCGAAGAAGTTGCCGTTTTACACGTCTATATTCCCCTTATTTCTGATATTCCGTTTGGTTGTTCGCCCTATAAAGTTAAAGAATATAAAGAACTGATAAGGCAACAAAAAGAGAACGAAGAAAAGATTTTATTAGATGCTGTAACTTTTTTCGAAAAGAAGAACATAAAAACCACTGCAATTTTTGAAGAAGGAAATCCTAAAAAAAATCCTGCTGAAACGATCCTGAGGGTCGCCTCAGAAAAAGGATTTGACACCATTGTAATTGGCTGCAAAGGACGGAGCTTATTAGGCAGTAATTTCCAAAGATTCCTCGGAAGTGTGAGCCGTGCAGTTATTCAAAAAGTTAATAACAATAGTAAATGTGATGTAATCGTAGTGAATTAGCAGTAATTAAAGGAGAAAAGACCGTCTGTTGAAATAAAAACGGGCGGCTTTTTTGTTTTTAGGAAGGAATTGTAAAATAAATATCGAATTTTGTATTATTATTGAATGATTGGAGCGCTTTACATGGAACCAGGAAACGACAAGTACCGTCTGCTCATGGAGCACCTGCCCGATGCCTTTGCCT
>SKMY01000247.1 GCA_007120815.1 Syntrophomonadaceae bacterium
AGTGGGAGGGAAAAGAATCATGGATATTGGCATAATTGGGGTTACCGGGTACACGGGAAGTGAACTGCTGCGTATCCTGTTAAATCACGATGGGGTTAATGTTTGCTATGTCACGTCCCACTCCTTTGCCGGAAAGCCTTTGGCGGAGGTTCATCCCCACTTCACGGGAATCAGCAATTTAACCTGCGAAACCTTTGATGTCGATGAGGCCGCCAAAAAGACATCTTTGGTTTTCTGTGCCCTGCCTCATGGAGAATCCATGGAAGTCGTATCTGCACTTTACAGCGCAGGGTTGAGAGTGATTGACTTAAGCGCTGATTTTCGATTGAATAGCTCGGAGGCGTATCAAAAATGGTATAAGCGCGAACACCGGGCTGTTGAAGAATTAAAGCATGCTGTATACGGACTGCCCGAGCTATACCGGGATCAGACCCGGGAAGCCCGCCTGGTAGCCAACCCCGGATGCTACCCTACCTCCGTACTGCTGGCTTTGGCGCCTTTAGCCCGGCAGGAAGGCATGATAAACTGGAACAGCCTGGTGGTGGATGCCAAGTCCGGAACGTCCGGGGCCGGCCGGGTGCCGTCACCCGTGCTGCACTATCCGGAGTGTACAGAAAATTTTAGGGCATACCGGGTCGCTGTTCATCAACATTCCGGCGAAATGGAGCAGGAGCTGGGCAAACTTACCGGCTGTCCTACAGCGTTTACTTTTGTTCCCCACCTGGTCCCCATGGTTCGGGGGATATTAAGTACTATTTACGTTGAAACCGCTTCAGGGGTGCAGGAAGGGGATATTCAAAAACTTTATCGCACGTATTACAGTGATGAATATTTTGTCAGACTTTTACCTGCTGGGCTTTTTCCGGAAACACGAAATGTGTACGGGAGCAATTTCTGTGACCTGGGGCTGCATTGGGATAAACGGACCGGGCGACTGATTGTGCTTTCCGCCCTGGATAACCTGGTTAAAGGTGCCGCCGGCCAGGCGGTACAGAACATGAATATCATGCTGGGCTATTCCGAAAACAGGGGTTTACAATTGGTGCCCCTCAGGCCCTGATATTAAGGGTTAAAGCCATGACAAATAAGGCCATGGCAAAAAGGAAAGGTGGTTATCATCATGGCGATGGAAAAAGTTGAGGGAGGCATTACGGCTGTTAAAGGGATAGAAGCCGCCGGCGTTTACTGCGGCATTAAAAAAAATGGCCAAAAAGACCTGGCGCTGCTTTACTGTCCAGAACCGGCCCAGGCTGCAGGGGTCTTTACCCGCAACCGTTTCAAAGCGCCTCCCCTGCTGGTCACGGAAAAGCATATAAAGCATCCTGTGCGGGCAGTGGTGATCAACAGCGGAAATGCCAATGCCTGCACTGGGGACCAGGGGATGCGTGATGCCATAGCAACAGCTGAGATAGCAGCGGAAAAACTAAATATTGCACCCCAGGAAGTCCTGGTTTCTTCTACCGGAGTCATTGGGGTTTTCCTTCCAGTTGAACATATAGCCAAAGGCATAGAATCTGCGGTTCCCGCGCTTTCCCCCCAGGGCGGTAACGATGCGGCCCATGCCATTATGACAACAGACACCGTCCCCAAGGAATCGGCTTGCCGGGTGCTTTCGGAAGCGGGCAGTTTCACCGTGGGGGGCATGGCCAAAGGTGCCGGAATGATATGCCCCGATATGGCTACGTTGCTGGGTTTTATTTATACCGACCTGCAGATTGAACGAGCCTCTCTGCAAAAAATCTTGAACCGGGCTGTAGAGTATTCCTTCAACCTGGTCACTGTTGACGGCGACACATCCACCAACGACATGGTGCTGCTGGTATCCACGGGAGCGTCAAAAATTAAGGTTGCCGAGGGAACACCGCTTTGGGAAGACTTTGAAAAAGCGCTCTTTCAGGTTTGCCAGGATCTGGCCTACCGCATCGTTTCTGATGGCGAAGGCGTAACCAAGGTTATCCGCCTTGAAATTACCGGTTCACCGGATTACCAGACGGCCAGGACCCTCAGCCGGGCCGTTTTGAATTCCTGCCTGGTCAAAACCGCTTTTTTCGGAGAAGATGCCAATTGGGGACGCATCATAACGGCCATGGGATATTCAGGAGCGGAATTCAACCCCTCCAAGGTGGATATTTTTCTGGGAGATGTCCAGGTAACAAACCGGGGGACGGGGGTTATTTTTGATGAAGTCAAGGCAAAAGACGTTTTAAAAAATCGGGAAATACCGGTTTTTATTCATCTTCATTCGGGTGATCAGAAAATCACGGCATTCGGTTGTGATTTGAGTTATGACTACGTTACCATCAACAGCGATTATCGAAGCTAAAGGAGGGTTAGTGAAAAATGGGAAAAAAGGATATGGAAAAGCTTATTGAAAAAGCCCAGGTTTTAATTGAAGCCCTTCCCTACATCCGAAATTTTTCCGGAAAAACCTTTGTGATCAAGTATGGGGGGCAGGCCATGGTCAGCGAGGAGCTGAAAAATTCTGTGGCCCAGGATATTGTCTTGCTGAAATATATCGGTATTAACCCCATTGTTGTTCACGGCGGTGGAAAGGAGATCACCAACTTGTTGGAAAGATTGGGGATCGATACCCGGTTTGTGGGCGGGCTTCGCGTTACCGATCAGGAGACCATGGAATTGGTAGAGATGGTCCTGGTAGGGAAAATAAATAAAGAAGTGGTCAACTTGCTCAACCGTCACGGCGGTAAAGCTGTGGGGCTAAGCGGAAAAGACAGCAACCTTTTGCTGGCCCGCAAAAGGCCCCCCACCCAGGCAGTGGTGGACGGAGCAGAACTTCATGTTGACCTGGGTTTTGTTGGGGACGTTTTTGAGATCAATGCGTCGGTTATTGATACCCTGAGCCAAAACAACTATATACCGGTCATCGCACCGGTGGCGGTGAGTCCCGAGGGGGATGGGTTAAACATTAATGCCGACCACGTAGCCGGTGAGCTGGCGGCAGCCTTAAAAGCGGAAAAACTTATCTTGCTGACGGATGTGGAAGGAATCCTGCGGGTTCCGGATCAGCCGGAAACTTTTATATCGTCTGTAACTCGCCAGCAGGCCAGGGATATGATTATGTCCGGGGAAATATCATCCGGCATGATACCCAAGGTTGAAGCTTGCATCCGGGCTTTGAACAGCGGTGTTTCCAGGACTCATATTATCGACGGCCGACTCAGCCATTCCATGCTTTTGGAAATTTTTACCGATACCGGAATCGGAACCATGGTGCAATAATTCGTTCCAAATTTTTGAGGAGGTGCTGGTTATGATACATGAACAAGAAAAAAAGTATATTATCAATACGTACAACCGGCAGCCCGGGGTTAACCCTTACCTGGTAGAAGGTCAAGGGACAAAGGTATGGGATGAGCATGGAAAGGCATACCTGGACTTTGTGGGCGGCCTGGCTGTAAACGGCCTGGGGCACTGCTTTAAACCGGTCGTAGAGGCGGCCACTGCCCAGTTGAATAAATTGATCCACACATCCAACCTTTACTACACGGAGCCCCAGGTAGCCCTGGCCCGGCGCCTGGTGGAGAACTCCTCCGGGGACAAAGTGTTTTTCTGCAACAGCGGTGCAGAGGCCAACGAGGCGGCGATCAAGCTGGCGCGAAAATACGTCAAGTTAAAGTACGGGCCCGAAAAGCATGAGATAATCACGGCTATGCATTCTTTTCACGGTCGGACCCTGGCCACCATTACGGCAACAGGCCAGCCAAAATTTCACCAGGGCTTTGATCCCCTGGTCCCCGGTTTCCGCTACGCCGTTTTTAACAATGCCGACTCCTTCAAAGAACAGGTCAACCCTTACACGTGTGCCATTATGGTTGAACCCATCCAGGGTGAAGGGGGCGTCCATGTGGCGACAGACTCTTTTTTAAGCGGGCTGAAAGAAATCTGCCATGAAAACAACCTTCTCTTAATTTATGATGAAGTGCAGTGCGGCATGGGAAGAACCGGGAAAATGTTTGCCTACGAGCATTACGGGTTTGCGCCGGATATTTTTACCCTGGCTAAATCACTTGGCGGCGGACTGCCTATTGGTGCCATGGTTTGCTCCGACCCGGTGGCTTCCGGCTTCTCTCCAGGTGACCATGCGTCTACCTTTGGTGGAAACCCCGTTGTTTGCGCTGCGGCAGCAGCTGTTGTCGATGAATTGCTAAAGGAAGGTTTCCTTGATTCGGTAGCTCAAAAGGGGCAGTACCTTGAAGAACAGTTAGTTCGGTTAAAAGAGCGGTTCCCTTCCATTGTGAAGGAAATAAGGGGGAAAGGCTTAATCTTGGGGATGGAGTTGAGCGGAGAAGGAAAGGACGTTCAGAAACAAGCCATGGATAACGGCCTTTTGGTAAATTGTATCGGCGAAACGGTTCTCAGGTTTTTACCCCCCTTAAATGTACAGGATGAAGAAATTGACCAGGCCGTGGCCATTCTGACCAATATATTGGCCGAAAAAGAAGCATGAGTTTTACAAGAAGGTTCAAATGGCACCCACTTTGGATTAACGAATTATATTGTTTAGGGAGGATATCTCGATGGATACACTTCGGGGCAGGCATTGTTTAACGCTGCAGGACTTCACTGCCCAGGAAATCAACCTCGTATTAAAACTATCCGCTGAATTGAAAGAAAAGCAGCGGCGAAGGG
>SKMY01000179.1 GCA_007120815.1 Syntrophomonadaceae bacterium
CAGGAACACCTTAAGCAATAACCCTGTGATAAACATGCGTGCTTATGGGACGTACAACCAGCCTGCGGGGACGTGGTCTGATGATACCAGTTTGACCCTCTGCCTTATTGACAGCCTTTCTGAAGGCCTTGACTATGATGATATTATGGAAAAGTTTCTCAGGTGGTTCCACCATGGGGAGTACACCCCCTACGGCGAGGTGTTCGATGTAGGCATCACTACCCAAAATGCGTTAAAACGGTATGCAAGCGGCACCCCGGCTTTGGAATGCGGGGGCAGGGAAGAGCGGGACAACGGCAACGGTTCCCTGATGAGGATCTTACCGATGCTGTTTTACCTGCGAAGTACTTTTGGGAATGAATTTAAAGACATGGATGATGCACACCACATCATCCACCAGGTTTCAGCCCTGACCCACGCCCATGAACGCAGTCAAATCGCTTGCGGGTTCTATATTCATATCGCTTCAATGCTCATGAGTGAACGAGGTCTGGATACGGCCGTACAAATAGGGATTTACTCTGCCGTGGATTATTACAAGAAACATGAGATCTATTCCCGTGAACTCATGCATTTTGAACGGCTTCAGAGCAAAGGTTTTGCCCAGCTATCGGAAGCAAGGATCAGAAGCAGTGGTTACGTGGTCGATACCCTGGAAGCTGCTGTCTGGTGTCTGCTAAATACAGAAAGCTATAAGGATTGTGTATTAAAAGCCGTTAATCTCGGTGAAGATACGGATACTGTGGCAGCGATTGCAGGAGGGCTGGCAGGGCTTTACTATGGGTATGAACGCATCCCCGAGGCGTGGCTGGCCAGAATAGCCAGGCGGGATTATATCGAAAAGCTCTGTGTCAAGTTCAACGCCCGGCTTAACAAAACAGATTCATGATAGGCTTGTTAATTTTGTTAATAAATGTTAATATGAAGATGAATTTTTTGAATGCAGGTGATAATATGGTTCGCATTAGCCGCAAAGCTAATTTAATTAAATTAAGTGATGAACAGATTAAGCAAATAGTCTATTTTATAGAAAAACAAAAGGACGTAGTGGCTTTGTTTTTATTTGGTTCATATGGAACAAAATACCAAAACTATCTTTCCGATGTTGATTTTGCCATACTTCCTTCTTCACTTGAAAGTGTGGATACTCACAAAGAAGTTGACTTTTTGACCGAATTGCAAACTTTAGGGCGAAGTGACGATATAAACCTGATAAACCTTTTCAAGGTTCCTGTAACCTTACAAAGAAGAATTCTTGATGAAGGACGTATTTTATTTTGCCGGGATGAAATTGCACTGGCAGATTTTAAAGAACACGTTATACGTATATATTGTGACTTTGAACCCGATCTTAAGGCGTTTTACCGCGACTATGATGCAGCCCTGCGGGAGGAGTTTACCGGTGACTGTTGATAAAGAGAAAATTCGTCAAAAGATACACTTCATGAGAGAAAACTTAACAACTCTTCAACAATTTCAAGGTATGAGTACGGGAGAGTTTATTGCCAACAAACTCTATTATCATGCTGCAATTCGAATGTTGCAAATTACTATTGAAGCGACTTTGGATATCTGCGCTCATGCTATTGCCCGTGAAGGATTGGGAATGCCAAAGAATTATGCGGAAGTGGTTGAAATAGCCGCTCAAGAGGGAATTATACCTCTTGAAATGAAAGATACCTATAAAAAGATGGCCCGTTTCCGCAATCGGGTTGTTCATCTTTATGATGATGTTAATCCAGAAGAGGTATTAGATATCATTAACTCCCGACTAAATGATTTTAATCCAACCGCCTTCCAGGCCTGACCCCAAAAACTGATAATTCAAGACCTGACCCCCGACCACGACCAAGACCCCCAAACGACCCCATTTATGGGGGTTTTTTTATTATAGTGCCTTATAGTTCCATAGGAACTGGATTTTCGGTCGTTTTTAACTTCCGGAGACTGTTGAATATTGACGGGTTTTTGTGTAATATTCGTAATATGATTTCCTTAAAATAGATGCATTGCCAGGAAAAATATCTCTTTCACTGTATCCTTATAAAACTTGCA
Organism: Syntrophomonadaceae bacterium; assembly: GCA_007120815.1. Next base: position 2,056 of record SKMY01000179.1, read on the forward strand.
TTTTAAAGGAGAAAAATTTGCAGAAGCAGCTTTTAAGAACTTACATGATTTTGACCCTGCCCTTTTTTTTTGGTTGGCTGTTATCCTTTCCCTTTTATGGCCCGGTTCTGTATCAGGCAGCACCGGAACTGACCGTTAAAGGTATTTCTCTGGTCCTCATTTTTATTTTTTTCCATGTTATGGCCTTCATCCTGGGTGGGCTGCTGCTGAAAAAAACCGACCGCTGGTACCACATCATGCTGTGCAGCCTGGTTGTAACCCTGGCCGCCAACCTGGCGCTGGCGCTGCCTTATCCCCAGTTGTGGCCCCTGGTCATGATTGTTTTTGGGGTTTCTTCAGCATTGTATATTCTGGGCTGGAGTTCCTTGTTTTCTTTGGGCTTGCATATCAAAGGCCGGATTAAAATTATGGCTGCCGTCATCATCCTGAGCAATCTGGTGTTTTTCCTTCTCAACTTGTTGGTGAAGGTTCTGCCTTTAAATGTTGTCGTTTTGGCCCCGTGTATCCCCCTGATCATTGCCCTGGTCGTTCTCCTTCGTTTTCCTTTTCCACCGGCCCAGGTGCTGCAGCGGCCAACACTGTCACTTCAGCTCCCCAATCCTCTGCTGCTCATATTGTCCTTATTTATCTTCATCCTCTATATAAACGGTGGTTTTATGTATCGCATTATGCTGCCCGCTCTTAAAGTGGACGTCCCTTTTTACTCTTATTATCGTTTTTTCTTGTACATACTGGTCTTAATGGTCATTTACCTCTATCATAAACAAATTAAACGCCATATTTTTCTCTACACGGGGGTATCCCTGCTGGGTCTGGCTTTTGTTTCTTTTGCCCTGCTGGGACAGGGAACGGCAGGGCTGTTAATCACTTCTGGGCTGGTTGAGGCCGCCTTTGCTTTGCTGGATCTCTTCTTTTGGATAACGGTAGGCAGCCTCTCGTTCATTTACGGCGCCCCTTTCGCTTTTTTTGGTTTTACAATGGCTGCTACCACGGGCAGTATATTCCTGGGGGATCTCATTGCAAATCAACTCCTTCATATTGGTGAAACCCATCGCCTGGTCACTGCCATCTTTGCAGCGGCCAACATCTTTCTGGCCGTTACAGTCATGCCCTGGTTAAACCAGCGAATCGATGAAAACCTGTCCCGGGTTCTGCAGAAGGAAGGTGAGTCCACCTCTTCCCCGGAAGAGATATCCTTGGACAGGCTCACCCGCTATCTTCTTCCGGGAGAAACCCTCACCCCTCGGGAGAAGGAAATAGCCCTTCTTATACTCCAGGGATTGACCAACAAGGATATAGCCCGCCAGCTCTTCATCAGCGAGAACACCGTAAAAACTCACCTGAAAAATATCTACCAAAAATTCGGAGTTACCAAAAAAAAGGATCTGCTGTACCTTTTCGCCCGAAAAGAGGAGGAGTAAATCCGGTTACTTCCTCAAGGCGGGGATGAGCCCCACCAGCGCTTCACCATTTTGGTCAAAGGGGTGGGGGGTGCTTTTTTCCCCTTCGCTTTCCCCTTTCCCTTCTTGTCTCCCGTGGGCTTCTGCCGGCTGCCCGGCAAAGTTGCCCTCCCCCCCCTTGGGCCAGAAACCCCGCGCCCATCTCTTCCTTCAAAACCCTATCACCAGTCTGAATCAACCCTTTCCCCGCAAAAGCTCGTAGCGTATAGGGTCCTGACTCCCGGCATAAATGGCCCCGCTCTCTTAGGCTCGAACCTTTGGACTCATCTGCCCCAAACAAATACGGTCATGAGGGTTCCCGCCAGGATAAGGAGAGTGATGAGTAAAACTTTTCTGGTTTCATTATCCACTTAAGGGGTCCACCTCCCCGATGAGAATGAAAGGCCTTAACCGGGTATTTCCTGGTGTACTAGTTTAGATGGAAACCTTCACCGTGTCTATCACCCCTTTCGAGTGATATTGAGAACTCCTTTTACAAAATGACAAAAAAATTCAATATCACCCATAAAGGGTGATGTCCATGGCCGGCCTCATGGCTATAATAAATGGAAACCTTTATCTCAAATACAGCAAAAAGGGGGCAAGGGGAAGCAGGGGAAGAGAAGGGCGGCCCCAGAGAGGAAGGCGGCCCAAGTTTGGTACATATCGGGGGAAGCCCGGGGGGGACTGTTTACAATAAGACAGGATCAAATAAGAGAAGAGGGGGTTGTGGCGTGAAGCCTGTTAGCGTATTGCTCATTATTATGCTTATTACATCAGTATTTGTCGGATGTGGACCCGGTCCGGAAGAGGTGACCCGGGGTCAACCGGTCGATCCCTATCGTCCGGATGACTCCAAAACCCTGGAAGAGTTTATGGAAGACGGAATTTTTGGTATCGACACCACCAGGGCCTTTGAAGACACCCGGGAGCTAGCAGTGGACGGTGAAAGTGATTTCGGTGTGCAAGAACAGACCTTGAGCGCTGAAAACGGCGCATTTCAGCACCAAGGGGTCAGTCTCGCTGTGGAGGGGGTCTTTTTAGAGGAGGAGATGGAAATAGAGGTAACGAAAATGAAAGCCCCCAGACCTTTAGCCGGTGCCGAGGTCCAGGCGTACCGGTTTATCCCCGACTCCAATCAGTACGATGGG
>SKMY01000142.1 GCA_007120815.1 Syntrophomonadaceae bacterium
AAAAGAAAGCCACGAGGACGGTTCTCCTGGCCCTCCCGGAAAGGAAACCACAGGGACGGTTCTCCTGGCCCTCCCGGCGCAAGGAAAGGAAACCACAGGGACGGTTCTCCTGGTTCTCCAGGAAAGGAAGCCACAGGGACGGTTCTCATGGTTCTCTGGGTCAAGGGCCAAAGGGCCACGGGGACGGCGTTTGTTGACACCTTGGATGAGTGTGTTGATAACCCGGTGGTTTAAGTTTGTCTTTGAATATACGTTTTGCCGGGTCGGTGGTAGGACCTGAGCCAAATTGTTTTAATTTGTGTATTTGCCGTTGCACAGCCGGGCCCAAATGGCCTTGATGCTTTTAGAGGCCGGCCCGTTGTTGTACTCCACCACGGGAATGCCCTTCAGCATGGCCTGGGTCACCGAATGGTCCAGGGGAACCCGACCGGCCAGGGGCACGCGGTTCTTTTTGGCGTACGTTTCAATTTTGCTCGTGTTTTCTTCGTCCAGGTCGTACCGGTTGATACATATTTGGGCGGACACCTGGAAATGCCGGCAGACCTCCAGGACGCGTTCCATGTCGTGAATGGCAGAAGGCGTGGGCTCGGTCACGATGAGAGCCAGTGTGGCGCCGGAAAGGGATGCGATGACCGGGCAGCCGATCCCCGGAGGACCGTCATGCAGGATCCAGTCTTTCTTCTCCTCTTTCCCCAGCTCCCGGGCCTTGTTTCGTACCTGGGTAACCAGCTTCCCCGAATTATCTTCCGCAATCCCCAGCCTGGCATGGACCAGGGGTCCATAAGGCGTCCGGGAGACAAACCAGTGGCCGGAAAGAACCTCTTCATAATCGATGGCCTTCTCGGGGCAGGCCCGGTAGCACACGCTGCACCCTTCGCAGGATAGCGGGTCTACCTGAAAATCCGCCGTGATGGCATTAAACCGGCAGAGCTCCCGGCACAACCCGCAGCGGCTGCACTTATCCCTCCGGATAGACGCTTCCCGGGAGGCTTTGAATTCGTGCTTCTCCTGCAAAACCGGACGCATCAGCAGGCTCAAGTTGGCCGCATCCACGTCGCAGTCGGTGGATACCCCGTTTTTGGAAAGAGCCGCAAAAGATGCGGCCAGGGATGTTTTGCCCGTCCCGCCTTTGCCGCTGATCACCGTTATCTCTTTCATTTTACCTTCCTCTCTTCTTCTATCCTGTCTTCTCCTGTTCTGCTTTCTTGAAACCCGGCCGCCTGTTCAATTTTTGCCCAGAGGGATTTAAAGCGGGTTTTCCAGGCATCGTCATAGAGGGCAGCCGGTTGGCCGCGGGCATATCGTTTGGCCAGTTTTTCGTCCCAGGGGATCTGCATGAGCAGGGGAAGGCGCTGGCGCTTGCAGAACTCTTCCACCCGGCGGTCACCCATGTCCGAGCGGTTGATGAGAACGCCGGCAGGGATCCCCATCTTTTTCAGCATTTGAACGGAAAGGCAGAGGTCATTTAAACCAAAGGGGGTGGGTTCGGTCACCAGCAGGCAGAAGTCGCTTCCTTTGACGGAGGCCACCACGGGGCAGGAGGTGCCCGGGGGCGCATCGATTAAAACCCGTTTGCTGGGGTTGATCCGCTTTTTTAACGCGTTGATCAAGGGCGGCGACATGGCTTCACCGGGGTTTAAGCAGCCCTGCAAGCAGTCAAACCCGAAAGCGGTTCCCCGGTCCAGGGTCCCGATATGTCGGGCGGTTTCCGTGATGGCCTTTTCGGGGCAGAAATAGGCGCAGCCCCCGCAGCCGTGGCAGAGCTCGGGAAAGACCATGACGTTCTCCTGGATGACGGCGATGGCATTAAACACGCACACCTCGGCGCACAGGCCGCAGCGGGAGCACTTATCTTCATCGACGACGGGAAGGGGAATGCCCACCGGTTCCGATGCTTCCCAGCGGGGATTCAAGAAGATGTGGGCATTGGGCGCTTCCACGTCGCAGTCAAAAAATTGCAGGTTTTCCTTGTCGGGCCAGGCCAGGGCCAGGTTCACCGCTATGGTGGTTTTCCCGGTCCCTCCCTTGCCGCTGGCAATTGAAATGATCATATTCTTCGCTCCATCACCTGTTTTTAATGTCCTTCACAATCTCCATGCCCGTGTTCGTATGGATGGCTGCAGAGGCTCTCTCCCCCGGCAAGCTTTCCAGAGAGGAAGTCCTGCAAAGCGGTATCAACAGTGCCGGTCACACCGATCACGGTAAGTATGCCCTGCTCGGCAAAGAGATTTTGCGCCCGCATGCCCATGCCCCCGGCAATCACCCAGTCAACCCCCATCTCCCCTAAATAACGGGGCAATAGGCCCGGCTGATGGCCCGGGTTCGGTATGATGCCCCTGTCGATTGCTTTACCGTCCTGGACTTTTACGACGGTGTAGCCGGAACACCGGCCGAAGTGGGGCGCCACCTGGCTTCCTTCCGTGGCGATGGCAATTTTCCCGTGAAAGATACCGGTCTCACCCTGGGACGGGGCGGGATTTTGCCCGCTTTTCTCTTCAGGTTCAGGAGGATCGACGGTGCTTGTGTCCTCTACCGGCTGTTTAGCTCCCGTGAATCTTTCCAGGGCTTCCTGCAGGCTAACGTTGGAGACGAACTGGACGTCTATTCCAGCTGCCTGGAGAACCCGGGTGGCCTTGGGGCCTGTTTCACCGGTCAGGACCACGCCGGCTTTTTTCTCGATAACAAACTGGGCGGCTTTTATCCCGGCACCGCTGCCTTCCAGAACCCCCGGGTTATCGAAAAAACGCCAGCTGTTTTCTTCGGTGTTGTAAAAGGCGAAATATGCACAGCGTCCAAAGCGGGAATCCACCTGGGCGCCTGGTTCTTTTCCGGTAGAACTCATGGCAATGATCATGGTTTGTGCCTCCTAAAAAGTAGTCCCGGATGCCCGCCTGAGGGGGGTCCTGAGGAGGGGGATCCTGAGGAGGGGGATCCTGAAGGGTTCCCTGTGGGTTCCCTGTGGGGTCCCTGTGGGTTCCCTGTGGGGTCCCTGTGGGGAATCCTTGCCCTGTGCAGGCATCCGGTTAAGCTCTAATCAACCCGGTCCTCTTTTGTTTCCGAAGAAGTGACGGCATGCAATCGGGCTTCAACGTGTTTCAACTGTTCTCGCAATAGCTCCGCTTCCTGTTTAAGAACCTCTTTCTCGTCGGGTCGTTCACCGGGTCGTTCACCGGGCATCGGCTGAAATCCGCGGTACCCATAGCCCCAGCAGGTGCGCCTTCCGGAGCCGAAGAATCCGTAAGGTCGCTGCGGGGTGCAGTACCCGGCGCCCCAACGCCCGGTTCCGGGTCCCAGACCGAGGGGTCCTCGTCCATCTCCGCCTGGCATATTTTTCCCTCCTTTCGGTTTATTATGAAATTATGTTCACTTCAATTGTACGCATTTAGTGGACATATGTCAATTATATTTTTTACTTTTTTCTTAAAAAATATGAGTAACCAGGGAAAAAATTGTGCTGCGGCATAAAGCCAATTACGAAAAAACTGGGGTAACTGCTCAGCCCTTTTATTGTCCCGTTCAACGCCGCAAAGCAGGGGGAATTTCGTTCTTCTGGCGCTTTCCCTAAAAGTCGGTCCTCCGCTTCGCTCCGGAAGCGCCAGAAACTTCCCCGCAGCTTCGCTTACAAATAGCCCTGAGCAGTTACAAACTGGGAAGGAATCACGGGGACGTACATAATGATTCCAAATAAGCAAACAAAAAGAAGAATCACGGGGACGTACATAATGATTCCAAATAATAAGCAAACAAAAAGCACCTCTCGCGTCCAGCAGAGGCATTAATTACAACACATTACAACGGTATTTTTTCGGCAGACTAAAACCTGAAGAATGAAGCAGAATAATATGAGGTAAAAGTTCTCGCTAAAAAACTTAGAGAACGGCAGGGACATGGAACTGCTGAAACGGCTCAAAAACGACTGGGATTTTAGAAAAAGGAATCATTAGGTACGTCCCCGTGATTCCCGGCGAAGAATGCGGTAAAGGTGTGAAAAAACGATGAAATCACATACCTGGAAACCTGGCACAGAATCCTCAGAATCCAGCATGCAGTTAGACGATCTTCTAAAGGCCTTGAAACCCGGCACCGTTTATCACCCCATAAACGAAGCCCCGCCCGTAAAAAATATTTGGATCAGCGGCATTTGCAGCGACTCCCGTCTGGCGGGGTCCGGCAGCTTGTTTGTGGCAGTCCGCGGTGAAAGCCACGACGGCCATGAGTACATTTCTGAAGCAATGAACAAAGGGGCCGTCGCAGTTATTGCAGAAAATGCCCCCGCCGGGACGGGGTTGGCAATGGAATTGACAAGCACTGCTGTTGGGAAAGGACATCGGGGCGCATCCGGTGCAGCCTGGATCCAGGTTCCCGATTCGCGGCTGGCGTTGGCCCAGGTGGCGGCACAATTTTACCGGCATCCGTCCCGGCACCTTTCCCTGGTAGGCATCACCGGAACCTCCGGGAAAACCACCACGTCTTGCTTGCTTCACCATATCTATGAATCCGCCGGCCTGACCGCCGGGCTGATCGGTACGGTGAAGGTCCACTGCAGCCGGCAGAGCTGGCCGGCGAAAATGACCACCCCCGATGCGCTGGAACTGCAGCGGCTGCTGCGCTTGATGG